>JAFLEG010000229.1 GCA_017302195.1 Verrucomicrobiota bacterium | reverse complement strand
GACCCGGCCAGTTTTGGACTTCCAGCGGCCTGCGCCACCTCGGTGCCCTGACCGAAGCTCGTCACAATCATCACTGGGACGAACTCTGGCTCACCACCTAGTCGGGGGCAGTGTCGAGATGCGCCCCTGCTGGATCGCCGCCGCTATCGGCGGTTGCCCCGGGTGCGGTGTCTGCGGTACCCATCCGGGATTCCATGAGTTCCAGGGGTGACGGATCGATGTCCACGGAGGCGCAGCGGCGCCTGGCCTTCACCCTCATCGAACTCCTGGTGGTGATCGCCATCATTGCCGTCCTGGCCGGGATGCTCATGCCCGCCCTCGGGCGGGCCCGGGAACGCGCCCGGTCCATCCAGTGCCTGAACCAGCTTCGCCAGCTCGGTCTGGCCACGACGATGTACGTGGACGAGCATCGGGGGCAGTTCCCGGAGCGGCGCAACGACCGACGCTGGCCCACCCAGTTGCAGCCCGGGTACCGACAGATGTCCGTGCTGCTCTGCCCCAACGACCGCCGGCGCATCACCACCAGCCTGGCCAGCGCGGCGCGGCGGGACGCGGACCAGGCGCTGCGCAGCTACATTTTCAACGGCTTCAACGACTACTTCCGCGTCCGGCTCGGATACCAGAGCGCGGACCAGGCGCTGAACAGGGCCATGCCGGAAACCGCCCTCACCGAACCCACGCTCACCATCGTGATCGGCGAGAAGCAGACCAACTCAGACCATTTCTACATGGATTTCCTGGAGAACAACGACCGGGACCAGATCCACCGCAACTTCCATTCAGGCGGCACGCGGCGAAACCGATCCGGCGGGTCCAACTACACCTTTGCCGACGGCCACGCCGAATTCCTGAAGTACCGCGGTGCGCTGTTCCCCCTCAATCTCTGGGCGGTGACGGACATGTTCAGGACCAACCGGGCGCTGGCCAATTGACCCAAGCCGTCCGGGCTACCCTCGCGCCGGCAGCTTCTGCTCCACGCGGTTGCGCTCCAGGGTCACGTACTGCGGAAGTCCATTGACCATGGGAGGACGCACCTCCCCATGCACCAGCGGTGCGGCATACTCGACGAACTTCTCGTTGGGCATCATGCCGTCCTCGCTGATCCAGTCCCGGGGAATGAAGTGCTCCACATTGGCGATGTTGGCCAGATCCTCCATCTCGATGGTCCACTTGTAGGGCTGGCTGGAGAGACGGACGATCTTGGGCATGAAGCCCGACTTGCCCTCCATGGCGGCTCGCACCGCGGCGGCGCCGCAGGCGAAGGCCTCGTCGGCGTCGGTCTGGCTGGCAAAGTGGGCTGCGGCCCGCTGGGCGTACCCGAGCTTCACGGTCCGGGTCTTCAGGTTGAGCCGCCCCTGCACGATGGACGCCAGGGCATCGGCCGCGCCGGAAAGGACCGGATGCCCGAAGGCATCGAGGCGTGACTTGTCCGCCCCGATCTCATCGCCGGCGGCGTTCTTGAGCCCTTCACCGACCACCACCACGCAGAAGTGATGCTCGGCCACCGTGGCCTTCACCTTGTCCAGAAAGGCGTCCTCATCCAGGGCGATCTCCGGCAGCAGGATGATATGCGGTGCCTTGGCAGGATCCCCCTGCTTGGCCAGCACGGTGCCCGCGGCGATCCATCCTGCGGCCCGTCCCATGACCTCGATGATGCAGCAGGAGCCGTCGTCGGTGGCCATGGATCCGACATCCAGGCCCACCTCCATGACGGTGGCCGAGTTGTACTTGATGACGGAGCCGTATCCCGGGCAGTGGTCGGTGTGCGGGAGATCGTTGTCAATCGTCTTGGGCACACCCATCACCCGCAGTTCGTAGCCGCGCTTCACCGCCTCCAGGTGAATCTTGTGGGCGGTATCCTGCGAGTCGTTGCCGCCGGCATAGAAGAAGTAGCGGATGTTGTGGGCGGCCAGCACCTCAAAGAGACGGTCCATGTCCCGCGCCGCCTGCTCCGGCTTCTTGTCGAAGTTGATCTTGTAGCGGCAGGTGCCCAGTGCGGCCGCCGGGGTGTGTCGCAGTCCCTCGATGGTCTTGGCGCGTTCGTCGCCGAGAATGATCAACTCCTCGTTCAGGATGCCCAGAATGCCGTTCAATCCCCCATAAATCTCCTCGATCGCCTCGTGCCGTCCCGCCTCGGTCACCACCCCGGCGACACTCGCGTTGATGACACAGGTCGGGCCCCCGGACTGGGCCACCAGCAGATTTCCTTGAAGTTCAGCCATATCAGCGTGCGTTGAAACGCGGTGACCTTGCCTGCGCGCAGAACGCGCAGGCAAGCGGCGAATGCGTCCGCCCCCGATGCGCACCGACCCGTCGCCGCAACAGGACCGGGGTTCAGCGTCGGCGAGAAAGATAGAACGCGGCAGCCGTGCCGCCCAGAAACGCCGCGCGCCCCGCCTCACCGCCGCCCGTCAGGCGATCCCAGTGGTCCAGGGCCAGCGCATGCACCTCGCGGTATTCTGCCGCCAGCAGGCATACCGGCCAGTCGGAGCCGAACATGAGGCGCCCGGGGCCGAAGGCCTCGAAGACCACGTCGAGGTACGGGCGGAATTCCTCCGGCGTCCATCCGGAGTGACGGGCCTCGGTGACCATCCCGGACACCTTGCACCAGACGTTCGGGCACAACGCCAGTTCCCGGATCTGCCCGCGCCAGGGATCCAGCACGCCATCCCGGATGAACGGCTTGGCGATGTGATCGAGCACGAAGGGCTGCCCGGGCATCCGCCGGACCAGCTCGATCGCCGCCGGGAGCTGCTTCGGATAGACCAGCAGGTCGTAGGTCAGTCCGAACTCACGGAGGCATCCGAGTCCGCGCAGGAATGCCGGGCGCAGCAGGAACCGGTCATCCGGCTCGTCCTGCACCACGTGGCGCACACCGACGAACTTCGGATGCGCGGCCAGGACCGCCAGGTCATCGCCCACGGTTTCCGACTGCAGATCCACCCAGCCCACCACGCCCCGGAGGCGCGGATCCGCGTCGGCCAGTCCGAGAAGCCACTGGGTTTCGGCGGGCGACTGGCGGGCCTGGACGGCGATCGAGCCGTCCAGACCGAGGGGTGCCTGGAGCGCGGCGAGGTCCGCAGGCAGCCAGTCCCGCTGCAGCGGCGTGCCCGCGGGGATCCACGGATACTGGCGGGCGTCGTAGCGCCAGAAGTGCTGGTGGGCGTCGAGTTTCATCGGAGCCCCGGCATTCCAAATCGGGGGGCCGGGCGCCTGCGAGAGATTTCTCGCCTGTCCAGATCGGACGCGACATGCCGCACGATTTCCTGCAACCCTTCCGGACCGTTCCGGGTGGTGCCACCGTCCGATTCATCAAAGGAAGAACATGCCAGCAATGCACGAGGTGGAGTTTGAGGTTCATGGCCACGACATGCAGTTCATCGAGGTCATCCTGGATCCGATGGAGGCGGCCGTCGCCGAGGCCGGGGGGATGATGTACATGGATCCCGGGATCGAGATGGAAACCATCTTCGGTGACGGCTCGGGCCAGAACACCGGGCTGCTCGGGTCCCTGCTGGGCGCCGGACGCCGGATTTTCACCGGGGAGTCCCTGTTCATGACGGTCTTCCAGAACCGGGGACAGGGGAAGCGCAAGGTCGCCTTTGGCGCGCCGTATCCGGGAAAGATCGTGCCGGTGCACCTGGCCGAAATCGGCGGGGAGCTCATTGCCCAGAAGGACTCGTTCCTGTGCGCCGCCAAGGGGGTCAGCATCGGCATCGCCTTCAACAAGCGCATCGGGACCGGCCTGTTTGGCGGCGAGGGATTCATCATGACGCGGCTGACCGGCGACGGCTGGGCGTTCATCCATGCCGGAGGAACCCTGCTGACCCGCGACCTGCAGGCCGGCGAGGTGCTGCGGGTGGACACCGGATGCGTGGTCGGATTCCAGCCCACCGTGGCCTTCGACATCCAGTTCGTGGGCGGCGTGAAGTCCGCGGTTTTCGGCGGCGAGGGACTCTTCTTCGCCACACTCCGCGGGCCCGGACGCGTCTGGCTGCAGTCCCTGCCCTTCAGCCGCATGGCGGACCGCATCGTCCGGGCCTCCGGCGGCGGCAAGGGCGAGGGATCGGTGCTCGGCGGCCTGGGTCGCATGTTCGACGGCGACAATTCCTGAACTGTTCCCACCGTGTGGCCAGACTGCCAAAAGCACCGTTGAAGGTTCCGCACCCCGCCGTCGTGGTCCTGATCCGGGTGGGTCATCCTCAGGGAGTGCAGATCCACTGCCGGCTGTCCGGGGTCTGTCTGAACTTCCGAAACGCAGGTGACGATCCGGCCGCCGGAGGGCATGTCACCCACCCGCCCGGTTTCCGGCTCGCGTTTTCCGCGGCAGCGGGTAGGGGAACCGCGTGCAGCCCGCCGCCTGGATCCTCGCCGCCGTGTTGCTGGGAGGTGTCGCGCCGGCCGCCGGGGCCCCGGCATCCTCCGGTCACTGGGCGTTTGCCCCGGTGTCCGAGGCCGCGGTGCCACAGCCCCGGGATGCAGGCTGGGCGCGCAATCCGGTGGACCGGTTCGTCCAGGCACGGTTGGAGGTCGAAGGACTGTCCCCGTCCCCGGCCGCACCACCGGAAGTGTGGTTTCGACGGGTCACCCTGGACCTAACCGGGCTGCCGCCCGCCCCCGGCGATCTGGAGGCCTTCCTCGCGGACCGGAGTCCCGGGGCCTGGGCACGGGTCGTGGACCGGCTGCTCGCCTCGCCGCGCCATGGCGAACGGTGGGCGCAGCACTGGCTGGATGTGGTGCGGTATGCCGACACCCATGGTTTTGAGGTGAACACCGAGCGTCCCAATGCGTGGCCCTACCGGGACTACGTCATCGGGGCCCTGAACGGCGACGTCCCGTACGGACGCTTCGTGCGCGACCAGCTCTGCGGGGACCAGTGGGGCGAGGACGCGGCCACCGGTTTCCTGGTCACCGCCTCGGTGCTGCTTCCGGGACAGATCGGCAAGGACGCCCCTTCCATCCGGCTGGCCCGCCAGGACGCCCTGGACGAGATTGTGGTCAATACCGGGCAGACCTTTCTCGGCCTCAGCATCGGCTGCGCCCGCTGCCACGACCACAAGTTCGATCCCGTGTCGCAGCGGGAATACTTCGCCATGCAGGCCTTCTTCTCCGGGGTGGAGTACGAGGATCGCGATCTGACGGATCCCGCCACCGAGGCCCGACGCCGGGACGCAGCGGCGGTGCGCCGGCGGATCCAGGAGCTGCAGCGCCGTCTCACCGGCCATGTGCCGGCCGCGCGGTCTGGTGTCACGCGCGGCATGGTTCATGGACGCTACAACGTGGAGCGCTTCGCCCCGGTGACGGCGCGGCGGGTCCGCTTCACCATCCGCGAAACCAACTCCCTGGAGCCCTGCCTGGATGAACTCGAGGTGCTGGATCCGGACGACGTCAACGTGGGTGCCGCCTCCGCCGGCGCATGGGCCAGTTCCTCCGGGGACACCGTGGTTCCGGACCGCCATGAACTGCGCCACCTGAACGACGGACGTTACGGCAACTCCCGGAGCTGGATGTCGGATCAGCCCGGGCGCGGCTGGGTGATGCTGGAGTTCCCGAGGGAGTTGCAGATCAACCGGGTGATCTGGGGACGGGATCGGGAAGGGAAGTTCGACGATCGGCTGCCCACGCAGTACGTCGTGGAGGTCGCATCGGACGGCGGCGAATGGGTGCCCGTGGCCGGTTCCGAGGACCGGACTCCCTTTCTCGCCGGCACCACCCCGCCCGATCCGCTGGCTCAATTGGAGCCTTCCGCCGCCCCCTGGATGCAGGAACGCAGCGCCCTGGAATCCACGCTCCGCCGTCTGGAGTCCGGTCAGCGGGCGTTCGCGGGCATCTTTCGCGCCCCGGACCCCATCCACACCCTGCGCCGCGGGGATCCGGAACAGCCCGGCGAGGCGGTCGGCCCGGGGGTGCCCGCCATCCTGGGGCATTGCCGGCTGCCGACGGATGCCCCCGAAGCCGCACGGCGTCTGACCCTGGCGGCGTGGCTGACAGCGCTGGAGAACCCGCTTGTCTCCCGGGTGATGGTCAACCGGATCTGGCAGGGACATTTCGGCGCCGGGCTGGTGGCCACGCCCAGTGATTTCGGGCTCCAGGGCGCACGGCCCACTCATCCGGAACTGCTGGACTGGCTCGTCCGGGAGTTCCAGCGCGGCGGCGGTTCGGTGAAGCATCTGCATCGCCTCATCGTGCTCTCTGCCACCTATCGCCAATCGTCCGGAGACCATCCCGTGGCCCGGAGCAAGGATGCGGAAAGCCGATGGCTCTGGCGGTTTCCCTCGCGGAGGCTCGATGCGGAAACCCTGCGGGATTCGATGCTGTCCGCAGCCGGCAACCTCAACGGAGCCATGTACGGTCCGGGCTTCGACCTGTTTGACCAGCGGGGCGGCCTCAGCGGGTTTCGTCCGGTGGAGTCGTTTCCGGATTCCGGCCTGCGCCGCATGATCTACGCGCACAAGGTCCGGCGGGAACCGGAGGCGGTGTTCGGCGCCTTTGACTGTCCGGACGCCGGACAGAGCACCCCCCGCCGCCGGGAATCCACCACGCCCATCCAGGCACTCAACCTGTTCAACAGCCGGTTCACCGCCGATCAGTCGGCGGCCTTCGCCCGGCGACTCACTGCCGAGGCGGGCCCGGAGCCCGCCGCCCAGATCCGGCGGGCCTACCGTCTCGCCCTGGGACGCGACCCGGTCCCGGACGAAGTGTTGGCAGCCACGTCCCTCGTGGCGGAATTCGGGGCGGAACCCCTGTGCCGCGCCCTGTTCAACTCCAATGAATTCCTCTTCCTGCCATGACCGGTGACCCCGTGGGACTCCTGCCTCCCGGACGCCACCTGCTCGACCGGCGCGGCTTTCTCTCCGGCGCCGCCACCGGAATGGGGTCCCTGGCGCTGGCCACCCTGCTGCGTCGCGAGGGGCTGCTCGGCAGCACCCCGCCGGGGGTGAATGCGGCCCGTCCCTTCGCGCCCCGTCTGACGCCGTCGATGGCGCCCGCACGGAACGTGGTGATGATCTTCTGCGCCGGTGCGGTGAGCCAGCTTGAGAC
>JAFLEG010000228.1 GCA_017302195.1 Verrucomicrobiota bacterium | reverse complement strand
CACCCTGCTCCTGGTCGCCCTCGGACTCGGCTCCTTCCTGCTGCTGACGCTGCAACTCACCCGCGACACCCTGCTGCGTCAGTTGTTTCCCGAAACGCCCTCCGGACGACCCAATGCCATCCTGTTCGACATCCAGCCCGACCAACGGGACGGCGTGATCTCCACCCTGCGCCGATTGGGCCTGCCGGTGCTCGACGAGGCGCCCATTGTCACCATGCGACTGTCCGAGGTGAAGGGACGCTCCATGGAGTCCCTGGCGAAGGAACCCCAGGGTCAACGGAACGGCGCCCCGCGCCGCGAGGCCGGAGGCGGAGTGCCCGAGTGGGTGCTGCGGCGCGAATACCGGACCACCTGGAGAACGAATCTGAACGAGACCGAAACCCTGGTCGCCGGAGTCTGGACCCCGATGGTGCAGGCTGAGCCGGAAGCCGGCCAGCCGATTCCCATCTCGCTGGAGGCGCGCATCGCCGAGGACCTTCAGGTGACGCTCGGCGACCCGATCGTCTGGGATGTCCAGGGAGTGCCCCTCAAGACCGTGGTGGGAAGCCTCCGCCGGGTGGACTGGCGTCAGGTGCGTCCCAACTTTTTCGTGCTCTTCCCGGGCGGCGCGCTGGAGGCGGCGCCCGCCATGCACCTGATCGCCACCCGCGTCGGCAGTCCGGAGGAATCGGCGCGGATGCAGCAGGCCCTGGTGCGGGAATTCCCCAATGTCAGTGCGATGGATCTGACCCTGATCCTGCAGACTCTGGACCGCGTGCTCACCCAGGTCGGATTGGTGGTGCGGTTCATGGCCCTGTTCACGGTGGCCACGGGACTGATCGTGCTGGCCGGAGCGGTCCTCGCGGGTCGCTGGCAGCGGGTCCAGGAAAGCATCCTGCTGCGCACCCTGGGCGCCAGCCGCGGTCAGATCCGGAGCATCCTGATGGCTGAGTACATTGCCCTGGGCACCCTGGCAGGCCTGTTGGCCGGCATCCTGGCCGTGGCCTCAAGCTGGAGCCTGGCCCGTTTTGCATTCCAGTCGGACTACGTTCTCTCGTGGACGCCCCTGCTCCTCACGCTGGTCGCCGTCCCCGTCCTGACGCTCCTGGTCGGTCTTGCCACCAGCCGGGGCATCGCCGATCAGCCGCCGCTGGAGATCCTCCGCAGGGAGGGCTGACCGGGTGCGGGATGGGAGATCCCCCATGACCGACGCACCGATTTCTGCCATGGTTCCTCCACATGCCTCGCCGTTGGTTGACCTGCAGTTTGGGCGTCTGGATTGCCTGGAGTTCCGCCCTGGCCCAGTTGGAGATCAGCGAGGTGATGACGCGCAACGCGGCGTCGCTCACCGACGCCGATCGGGCGACTCCCGATTGGGTGGAGATCCGCAACACGACGCCGGCGGAAGTGTCGCTGGACGGCTGGTACCTGACCGACACCCCCACCAACCTCACCCGGTGGCGTTTTCCATCCCAAACCGTCCCCGGCAACGAGGCGGTCGTGGTGTTTGCCTCCGGCAAGAATCGGGCGCCCGCGACGGGGCCGATGCACACCAGCTTCAAGCTGCCTGCCGCCCGGGGGTATCTGGCGCTGGTCCATCCGGATGGCCGGACCATCGCCAGCGAGTTTGGTCCGGACTACCCCCAGCAGTTTCCCGATGTGTCCGCAGTGCAGAGTCCGGAGCCTCTCGGGCCCCGGATCCTGTACTTCGAACGTCCAACGCCCCGGGCCGCAAACACCCCGGCCTGGCCGGAAATCGCCGGTGAGGTTGCCTTTTCCCGTCCCGGCGGCGCCTTCGTGGACTCCTTTGAGCCCACCGTCCGGAGACATCTGGTACACCCTGGATGGCACGGCACCCACCACCAACTCGACATCCTACACCGGTCCAATCTTGGTGGATCGCTCCCTGCGCGTGCGGGCCCGGGTCTTCTCGCCGGGCAGGGTTCCCGGCCCGGTGAGCGGCGCCGGGTACTCCCAGATCGCCCCCTCGCAGCAAGCCTTCTCGTCCAACCTGCCCCTGCTGCTGGTGGACACCCACGGGAGACCCATCGGCGAGGGCACCCGGGCGCCGGCCTATGTTTCCGTGATCGAGCCGCGTCCGGGCCGTTCGGGCTGGTCCAGTCCCGTAACCCTCCACCTGCGCGCCGGCATCGAGATCCGCGGATCCAGCTCCACCCAGTTCCCGAAAAAATCCTACGGACTGGAGTTGAACGCCGAGGACGGCTCCGACCGGGCGGCGGGGCTGCTCGATCTCCCCCCGGAATCCGACTGGGTCCTCTACGCCCCGTACACCGACAAGACCCTGGTGCGGGACGTGCTCGCCTATGAACTGAGCAACCGCATCGGTCGGTATGCACCGCGCACGCGGTTCGTGGAGGTCTTCATCAACCGCTCGGGCACCGTGGATGCCACCGACTATCTGGGCGTGTACGTGCTGATTGAGAAGGTCAAGGGCGGCGGGGACCGGGTGGACATCCCGGAAGTGGAGTCCACCGACGTCACCGAGCCCGGCATCACCGGCGGGTACATTCTCAAGAAGGATCGTCTGGATGCCACGGACGCCCGCTTCGTCACCCCGCGCGGACAGGAACTGGGCCTGGAATGGCCCAGGGCACGGGATCTGACCCCGGTGCAGACCCAGTGGATCCGCAGTTACTTCAGCCGGTTCGAATCGGCGCTGTACGGTACCCGGTACCGGGATCCGGTCGCGGGATACGGTCCGTTCATTGATGCGGACGCCTTCGTGGACCATCACTGGCTCGTCGAAGTGGCCAAGAACATTGATGGGTTCCGCCTCAGCACCTTCATGCACAAGGACCGTGGGGGGCGCCTCGCCATGGGACCCATCTGGGATTACAACCTCAGCTTTGGAAATGCCAACTACCTGGCAGGTGAGGACCCAACCGGCTGGTATTATGTGCAGCTCGGCAATGACGACTACCCCTGGTACCGCCGGCTGTTTGAGGACCCCGCCTTTGCCCAGCGACACACCGACCGCTGGGCCTCGCTGCGCACCGGGGCGCTCGCCACGGACCGGGTGCTGTCCCTGGTGGATGGCTATACCAACCAGCTTGCCGAGGCCCAGGACCGGAATTTCAAGAAATGGCGGATCCTCGGCCAGTACGTCTGGCCCAACGCCTTCATCGGACGCACCTACGCCGACGAGATCGGTTTTCTGAAACAGTGGATCACCGCCCGTTTGGACTGGATTGATTCCACCATCGTGCCCTGGCCGAAATTCGACCAGCCCTCCGGCTACTATCCGCAAGGCGTGACCATCCGGATCACCGCCGCACACCCGATTTATTACACCCTCGACGGCTCGGATCCGCGCACCGCGGGCGGCGCCATCGCGTCGGGTTCGCTCCGGTATGTCGGCCCCGTTTCCCTTGCAGCCAGCGCCCGCCTGACCGCCCGCGCCCGCGACGGATCCCGCTGGAGCCCGCCGACGCGCGCGGCCTATGCCCTCACCCTCCCGGATCTCCGCATCACGGAAATCATGTACCATCCCCCCGACCCGCCGGCGGGCAGTGCACGCGAGGATGCCGACTTCGAGTTCCTGGAACTGCGCAATGTGGGTTTCCAAACGCTGAGTCTGGATGGCTTCACCGTCACGGGAGGCATCAACTACGCGTTCCCCGTCGCCTCGGGAGACCTTTGGCCCGGGGAGAACCTGGTGCTCGCCCGAAACCCCGCCGCGTTTGCGGAACGTTATGGCGCCGGACACCGCGTGGCCGGCCCGTTCGATGGACGCCTCAACAACGCGGGGGACTCCCTGGTCCTGACAGGTCCGCTGGGCGAACCGGTGCTGAGTTTTTCCTATGACGATGGATGGCAGCCCTCCACCGACGGGCGCGGTTACTCGCTCACCATCCGTCATCCCTTGGCCACCCCCGCCCTCTGGAGTCGTGCCGACGCCTGGGATCGCAGCGCGGTCGCGGGCGGCACCCCGGGATGGAACGACGTACCGGACACCGACCTCCAGGACTTGTCCGCACGCTGGATCACCGACTCGGGTCCCCGCCGCCTGGAACTGCAGTTCACCGCCGCGGCCGGACAGACCTACTCCGTGCAGTCCGCGTCACGCCTCGAGGGAGCAAGCTGGCAGACCGTGACCAATCTGCCGCCGTCGGACGTCGGCGGACCCCTCACCGTCCGGGTGGCGGACGAACCCGCTGAGGGACGGCTTTTCCGCATCGTCAGACCCCGGCAACCCTGAAGCGGAGGACAGGACCGCCACGCAAAGTGGGGGCGGTCCGGCCCCTCAGCCAAACCGCCCCCGATGGCCGCTCGTTCGATCCTCAAGACGGCACGTGACGAGGTTCCTCCAAAAAACCCCGGTCCGCCATCCCCGGACCATAGGATGACACACGCCACGAACACGGCGGTGCCGAACGACACCATCGCCACCCGGGACCTGCCTTACTTCGGCGGGGGGGTGAAGCTGCGCAGGTGAAAGCCCTGCGCGTCCCAGACGCCCGCCGACACCTGCATTCCCAGGTATTTGGAAACCTGCTCAAAGGGCGGCAGTGCACTGAAGTCGAGCCATTGGGCGGCGTTCTCAACCGGTCCGCCCTCCATGCCGGGAACCACCTTCTCCAGGCCGCCGGTGCGCAGGGCTTCCCACAGTCCGGCAGCGGATTCCCTCTGGTTCTGGTAGCCAAACATCCCGGAGCTCATGCCACCCACCTTCTGCGCGGCCTCGGCAAGTCCGGGAATGTCCCGGAGGGACCTGGCATTCCCATCGGCGCTTCGGAGGAATTCCTCCAGAATCGCGAAGTCGGTGGCAAACGCGACATAGCCCCCGCTGGCGGCGATCTCCAGACTCCGCGCAGGCTGTCCCTCGGCCACGGGCATGGTGAGCGTCAGGATCTTCTTCCCGTTCACCTCGCGCTCCTTGACGTCCGCGCCACCGCCGGGAAGCAGGCTGGCCAGGGCACGCACCGCCGCCAGCATCTCCTCGGCGTTCACGGCGCCCAGCAGGGTGATGCCGGGCGGATTCTGCAGATCGGCCAGGGTCTTGCCCCTGGGGGCCTTCTCATAGCTCACCCAGTCATCGCCCAGGTTGCCGAAGAACATCTTTCGGAAGTCGAAGTTGGGATCGCGATCCTTCCCAAGCGCGTTGACGGACATCATCAGGAAGGCGCTGATCTGGGGCGAAATCTGCTTGAGCATCGCTTCAACACCCGTCCAAAGCTGCTGTCCATTGAAGCGCATGCGCTGGAACTCGGCGGCATCCACGGGGACAAAGGACGGGGGCGACGCCTCCTTCCCCTCGAACTGCAGCAATCGGAACACACCCGTGCGCCGGGACTCCGGGATCGCCGCGAGGAATCCCACCTGCAGGCCCGCGTCGGACTGCCGGGCCGCGCCGGAGACCGACCGCAATCCGTCCAGACCCAGCGCGCCAATCAACTGGGCCGGTGCGATCCCAAACGCCCCGCCGGCCCCGCCGGCCGCCGGCTCGCCGGCAAGCATCGCCTCCAGCAGCAGCGGCGCCTGCAGGTATCCGAACACCGTGGACTCCCGGAACTGCCCGGCAGTCTCGGCAACCTGAAATTCCGGAACCTCCCCGAGCACCGGGACGGAGCCCCCGGTGAGGCGGGCGACGATCCGGTCCAGACCGGCGGTCGAGGAGGCCACCACCAGCGCGCTGTCCACCTGTCCGAAGCAGATCTCCCAAGGCTCGGGCTTCTCCTCCTCGTCGTCGGGTTCGGCAGCCTTGTCCTCCGGGGCCGTCTCGGGTGCCGGCGGCTCGATGACCACCACGGTGAACTCCTGATCGCGGATCTTCTCGGACCGCAGGGTCCGCTTCGCCTCGGTGAGCCGGCTCCGGACCTCGGTCAGCCGTGACGTGAGTTCCCCGGCCTGATCGCGGGCATCCGCCACCAGCACGAGCGTGGGATCCGAATCCTCATCCGCCGGATTCCACGCGGCCTTCACCACGCCCAGCGAAACCTGTCCCCGGAGCAGCGGCATCCAGTCCGCCGACTTGAGCCCCACATCCTTTTCAAGGGACGCCAGAAAGTTCGACTGGAACCCGGCCTCGAACTTGTCGCGGAAGGGCTTCATCACCGGATCGGACCACAGGCGTCCCAGCGGCGCCGACTCCATCGAGGTGCGCGCCGCGCTCCAGTCCGGCACGGTCAGGACCAGGAGCGTGTCGCTGGGAAACAGTTGCGGGGCGGGCGGGACGGCCGCCCGAACACCGATGTCAAGGACCAGGGCGAGAGCCGGCGCCAGAACAGAAAGCCTCATGCGCCGCCAAGGTTGCGGCCGGCCGGGCAATGGCAAGCGGTTTCCTCCGCGGTTTCCTACCCGATTCCCCATGCGGGGCGCATCTTGCCACTTCTTCGGGCAAGGATTCCGCGCGCCGTGCGGGTCACCAGGAAGACAGCGGCGGCGACATCGCCGGCAAACGGCTCCGCCAGTTTCGGCAGAGACGTGACGGGCGATGCGGTTGGGGAGCGCATGCACCTGGCGCACGCAGACGGGAAGCTGGAATTGGAGGTCGAACCGACCGATTCCCGGCAAACCCTCGCCAACCACACTTGGGCGCAGGATGTCCGCACCATTTGGTACCTTCACACACGCACCAGCCGAGGCGAGGGCGCTCCCCAGGAGGATTCACCGCAGGGTCAAGGGTGAGACGCGTCTCCCCGACGTGTCCCGTCACCGCCGCCGACCCCGCGGGCGCGGGCGCGGCTCCACCGCCCACTCGCGGGCACGACGGACGGCCTCGTCCCAGCGGGCCCGGAGTTCCTCCGCCCGGCCGGACGCCATCTGCGGCTCGAAGGTCCGCTCCGCCTGCCACTGCGTGGCGAGGCTTTCCCGCGACTTCCAGAAACCCACCCCGAGCCCCGCGAGGTAGGCGGCTCCGAGGGCCGTGGTCTCGGTGACCGCCGGACGCACCACGGGTACCCGGAGGATGTCGGCCTGGAACTGCATCAGCGGCTCGCTGCGCGACGCGCCACCGTCCACCCGCAGCTCCGGCACCCGCTTCCCGGTATCGGCACGCATGGCATCCAGCAGATCGGCCACCTGGAAGGCGATGCCTTCCAGCGATGCCCGCGCCAGATGC
>JAFLEG010000227.1 GCA_017302195.1 Verrucomicrobiota bacterium | reverse complement strand
CGTCACTGACAGGGTGGTGGTCGGGCGACCATCACATCCACGCGGCGGGCTGCGCGCACTACACCAATCCCACCGAGGGGGTTCACGCCCCGGACATGATGCGCCACTGCCTGGGGGAGGACCTCAAGATCGGGTCCAACCTCACCTGGGGACCCTGCTTCGACTATCAGAAGCAGTTCTTCACCGGCGTGGACGACAAGGTCTCCACGCATCCCTATCTGCTGCGCTACGATGTCGAGGTCTCGGGGTTTGGGTCGCACGAGAGCGGACACCTCTGCCTGCTCCGCCTGCGGGAGCAGATGTATCCGGGCGGCGACTCCAAGCACCACTGGCCGAAGCTGGGGCTGAACACCCTTCGCTGGGCCCATCGCCAGGGGGCGCTGTGCGGGCCCGCGCACAGCGGCTGGGGCCTGCAGGTGAAGACCGCCGAGCTGCCCAATTTCATCGTGCCGCCCTTCGATGGCATTGGTGCCAACGAGTACATCATGGACGTCACCCACACGGTTCCAGGTCCCGATGGCAAACCGGTGCCGGCGGTGGACTTCATCTCCACTGTGGACACCCCCTACGTCTGGGAGTTGAACATCTGGTACCAGACCCTGAACTGCGGCTTTCGCACGCGCATCAGCGGGGAGACGGACTTTCCGTGCATCTACGGCGACCGGGTCGGACTGGGCCGCAGCTATGTGAAGCTGGAGGGCAAGCTGGACTATGAGGCGTGGTGCGAGGGGATCCGGTCGGGACGCAACTACGTCACCGACGGCCGCAGCCACCTGCTCGACTTCGCCGTGAACGGCGCGGCCATGGGGGTGGGCGCCAGCGAGGTGCGCCTGGAGGCGCCGGGAAAGGTCCGGGTCACGGGACGGGTTGCCGCCCGACTCGATGAGACGCCGCGTCCGGAGATCCAGGCCCGTCCCTACGCCGAGAAGCCCTATTGGGACATCGAACGGGCGCGGATCGGTGCGACGCGTACGGTGCCGGTGGAGGTGCTGGTCAACGGCTGGCCCGTGGCGCGGACCGAGATCGTTGCTGACGGCACGATGCGCGATGTGGACTTCCAGGTGCCGGTCGAGCGCAGCAGTTGGGTCGCCCTGCGCATCCTGCCCAGCGCCCATACCAATCCGGTCTGGGTGCTGGTGGATGGCAAGCCGGTGCGGGCCTCGCGCCGGAGCGTCGAATGGTGCCTGAAGGGCGTGGACCAGTGCTGGTCCCAGAAGGAGCGGTTCCTCAAGGAACCGGAGCTGACCCAGGCCCGGGCGGACTATGAACACGCCCGCCAGACCTACCGGAAAATCCTGTCGGAGACCGAAGCCGAGTAGGAGGCGGGTTGACGAGGCTCGGAGTTCCTCGTCACCTCGCAAGGCGGCCGACCAACGCGCACGCATGCGGTGAGAAAGTATTGCCACACGGCACCCCGTCTGGTCAGGGCCTCCGGCGACGCACCCAGTGCTGCTGAAGGCAGTAGCCCAGGATGGCCACCGGAGGGAGCAGCAGCGAGGGCCAGACCGCCAGCAGGCGCGCCAGCGGGGCCTGCACTGGCAGGAGCGTTGCCGCGGAAACCCGATCGGCTCCACGGGAGACCGAGACGGTGACATTCCAATCCCCCGCCGCCGGCAGGCGCAGGCGCACGGCCTGCGTGCGGTCCGCCGGGGAGACCCCGCCCCGCATGGCCACGGTGCGGGGCCAGCCGGGCGCGGTGGAGTTCGTTGAAGCCCCCGCATCTCCGGGCCATCCGCAATAGGCCTCCTCAGGACGAATGAGCACGCCCGCGGGCGGTTCCAGGCGGAGCTGAACCAACGCATCGGGCACCGGGGCTCCGGTGTCCCGACGCTGCACCATCACCCGCAGTCCGGTCGGCAAGGCGCTCGACACCACGGCCGGAGTCCACACCGAGATCACCCAGGGATCCCGCACCGCCCGCATCCGGCAGACCTCGGAGTCTCCCAACATGTCGCCGGCAAGACCGAGGATTCCCAGAATCACCCAGCGCCAGAATCCCAACCCGCAGATGGGGATCTTGGTGTAGGGCGCGGTCATGGCAGGGGAATGTTCATCACGCCCCGCAGCGGCATGGGCTGGACCAGACACCAGAGTCCCACGCCGTAGATCGCACCGGTCCAGACTCCCCATGGCAGGAACAGTCGGAGGGCGCTCCGGAACGGCGGGGCCAGGTCCCGGGCAATCTGCCAGCCGGCATACAGGGTCAGAAGCCATCCCAGCCCCAGCAGCAGCGTCTGAAACGCCAGCAACGCCACGGCCATTCCTTCGCCGGTTATTCCGCGGCGCACGACGTCCGGAAGCCATCGTCCCGGCAGTTCACCGGCGCCCGCCAACATCAGATGCCCGGTCAGGTGCGCGGTCCAGAGCGCCAGCCCCACCGGAACGGTGGACAGGATCAACCGGCAGGCCAGGGTGCGGAAGGATACCGGGCGACCGGACCACCGGCGGCCCAGCATCAATGCCATTCCCAGGACGGCGGCCGGAATCGCCCCCGCCGCGCCCCACTGGAAAAGGGCGGTCCTGAGGCCCCGGCCAGAGGATCCAGAATCAGAACCGGCCGAAATCCATTCGGACACCGGAGCCGTCATGACGGCCGCCCCGGACACTCCGGCAAGCACCAGGACCAGCGCCAATGCCGCGACATCCCATCGGGCCGACAGGCGGCCGACTCCGGAACGGACCGTGTCGGTCACCAGCGACCGGGCGGGCGATCGGAATTCCAGGGTGACGTTGTCGTGCGGACACGCCCGCGCGCAATCGAGGCAGAAGGTGCAATCGAGACTCCCGGACTTCTTGGGAAGCCACAGTCCGAGTTCGCACCCCCGCGCCCGGGTCTGCGGGTTGCCCCGCAGGCAGTCGTGCGTGGTGCAGTCGGCGCAGGTCGCCGGTGACTGCACCGTCACCTCCGCCGGCGAGGCCAGCGAGGCCACCATGGTGAACTGGCCAATCGGGCACACATACCGGCAGAAGCTGGCGCCCTGAAAGACCGAATCCACCGCCAGGCAGGCCGTGAAGTATCCCAGCACCAGGGCGGCCGTGGCCGCCGGACGATTCCACAGGTCCCAGGCCTCATACGCCCAGAAGAAGAGCATCAGCAGCGCGACCGCCAGCCACTTCCCGCGCAGCAGACGAGGCCATGGGCGGCGGCCCCCGCCGAAGCGCCGGGCCAGTTCCCGCGGCAGCATGAAGGGACAGGCGAAGCAGAACACGTTTCCCACCACCAGCAACCCCAGCAGGGCCAGCGCACGGACCCCGTTCCATGCCAGCCCGCCGGCCGCATTGGACGCCGCGTCGGGTGCACCGAAAAAGCCGTCCACGATCACCCACGCGGCCAGGGCAAGTGCCACAGCCTGGACGCTGCGACGGACACCGAGTCTTGCGACGAACGCCCCCACCCGCCTCCCCCGGCGGCCGTCGGGCACCTCAGGCAATTCGCGAAACGACTGCCTCGCCGCCGAAGGCTTTCCGACGCCGCCCGGCACCACCAACGATGCCTCCGGGGAGAGCCACCGAATGGCGGTGAGCACGGCGGGGATGAGAAACACCATCGAACCCGGCACCCACATCAGAATGCCGGCCAGGGATTGATCCCCGAGGGCCGTGCTCCCGAACAGGCGGGGGGCCGCGGCATAGGTCGGATACAGGACCCGCTCCGAAAAGGTCAGCACGGCTGCCAGCGCCGAGTTCACCAGGTCCGCGGCCAGCAGATAGAGCGGCACGGTCCACAGGGGCCACACCGGACGCGACGGGAAGGGTCGCACCACCGGCCACCAGAACAGCAGGGCTCCGAGGAAGAAGGTGGCGTGCTCCACCCCGTGCCAGAACGGCGAACGCAGCGCCGCGTCAAAGGCCGCCGGCACATGCCAGACCACCATGCCTCCTGTCAGGGCCAGCCACCCGGTCACCGGATGCGTCATCCGGTGACCCAGCCGTCGAAGTTCCGGCGCATTCAGAAACGGCGCCAGCGCATCGCGGGCCACCGGCCGGGGCAACCCCCGCAGCAACGGCAGAAACGGCGCCCCCAGCAGCAGCAGCGGCGCCGCCACCAGCACCAGCAACAGGTGCTGCACCATGTGGGCGGACAGGAGAAACGCGGCCCAGGCATCCAGGGGGGACCACTCCGCCACCGCGACTGCGAAAATCCCGGCCGCAAAAGCCACGGCCCGCCAACCGGGAAAACGCTCGGGCAGCATCCGGTGAAGACGTCTCCAACCGCGCAGGTACACCCCCAGCGCCAGCCCCAGTCCCAGCGTGGACCAGAATCCCGGCGTCCAGCCGCTCAGGAAATCGGTTGCCGCAGGCGACATGACAAGACGCCATCCAGTCTGAACGCCCGTCCGCGCGGACGTCGAGACGCAAGCAGCCGCGGAAACCAAGAGTCAGGTCACCAGCCATCCCTGCCGATCGGCCGGGGAAATGGTAGCCCGGACGCCGGAGCGGAAGGCGAGGAAATCACTTTCGATGCCGTCGCTGAAAATGACGCCGTGCTCCGGCATCTGCGATTCGATGACCAGGGGTGACTTGGAAGTCACCCGTCCAAAGACCAGGCGGGTTCCGGTGGCCCTGGTCGGGAACGGCTCCCGCACAGTGAAGCACAGGTAGTTGCTGTCCCAGGCAAACTCGCTTTTGACCGGCGGCGGGCGCGACTTCCCCTTGGCGGTTCCCTGGCTCTGGACGATCACCGAGGCGCCCGTGAGCAGGCTTTTCAGCCAACCGGTGGAGCCCAGGCCGGTGGAAATGATCACACCACTGGAACTCTGCGCCTCCCGTTCGCCGCCGATCTCGATGAGGTATCGGGCGGACGTATGCGAGCGAGGGCCGACGAAGAGATCATTCACGGCGTAGAGGGTCTCGCCGGTGTTGAGTCTGGCCTGCGCCATGGTGACCGGTTTCGCTGAACGCCGCCTTTGGATCACCTCCAGGACCACCTTTCCAAGGTCCATCACGCGGAAGGGGAGCAACTGTCCATCCCAGCGGGCGGGCTCGGGGTTCACGCCGATCACCGGTTGGCCGTTCAGGTACTTCATGGTGTTGGCGACCAGTCCATCCTGCCCGAGCACCACCACCACATCCTCGGGACCAAAGACGAAGTTGGGCAGAAACGAACGATCCACGGGCTGGACGCGTCCCAGCGTGTCGAGCGTCTCCACCGCCGTGCGGACTGCGGCGGTGTAGAGCCCGTCCTCGTTCTCGTAATCCGAGAAATCCTGGCCCAGGCGACTCACGTAGAACGCCGCCTGCATCTTGGTGCTGAAGCGGCGGCGCAGTTCCGCGACGCGTGTGGGCCGGGTGACCAGGATGATCTTGGCTTCCGTCAGGCGGTGCATGGGCGGCCTCACTTCCGGTCCAGCAGCTCCCGAAGCAGCTCCGGCGAGACGTTGAGCTGGCCAATCTTGTCCGCCCTGCCTGCGAGCTCCTGGAAGGCCATGGCAATGAGCTGGTCCGGCTTCATGCCCACGCTGGCCAGGGCCTGGAGCGTGGCGGCATCGGCGGTGCTGATGGCCTGCATGGCCGTCGAGATGCCGTAGGCGCGGGCATCCGCCTCGGCCCGGGCGTTGTCGGCCGCCAGAGTGACCAGGCTTCTGCGCCTCTGTTCCAGATCAATGTTCGCCGTCATTTCGGCCTGCCGGAGCTGCGCCTGCTTCTCCTGCACGGCGCGCTCGGCGTCCATCTGCGCCTCGCGGATCTGGCGCTTCTGTTTTCAACCGCCACCTCGGTGTTCAGCTCATTCTCCTTGATGGCCCGCTCCTGCTCCACGGCCGCGTTGCGGCGGACATGGATCGCCTCGTCGGCCTGCCGGAGCAGTTGCTCGCGGGTCTCGGCCTCCAGGGCACGCGCGGTTTCCGGCGACGGCCTGATGGCCAGGATGCTCAGACCCAGCACCTCAAGACCGAGTTGTCCAATCTCACCCGAGGCCGCCAGCCCGGCCCGCACCCGGGGCACGATCGTCTCCGACGCCCGGATGGCCTCGCGGAGCTTGAGTGCCTGGAGTTCGGCGCGGGCCAGCACGTTGACGACATTGATGACGCGCTGCGGCAGCTTCTGCGGATCCTCCGACACATGGCCGCCGCGCCGGTCCAGGGTGAAGTTCATCAATGTCGCCAGGCGCTTGGGATCGGCCACCCGATAGGTGACCTGCCCCTGGAGCGTGACGCTTTGGAAGTCGGCCGTCGTCTCCTCGAAGATGAAGGGTGCATCCGTGCTGGCTACGGGCACCGCCACCAGCGAGGTGGTGGGCGCGTAGTAGAAGAATGACAACCCGATGCCCTCGCGCACGGCCTGACCGCCGCGGTACTGGAGCAGGTAGGTGGTGGGATCGGTCTTGATGAATCGGATGCCAAACATGGAACGTCTTTCGTTGAGGTTGAGGTTGCGGTTGGAGTCGTTGTCCTGGATTTCTGCAAAGCGGCGGTTCAGTACGGTGGGAAGAGACGCCGGAAGCCGTGGAAGAGCACCACGGCGAGGAAGAACACGTTGCGGGCCAGCACGCCGGGCCAGAACCAGCGGACCGGCAGCCCGTCCGTCGCCGCCAGTTGTTCCGCCAGCCGGTTGAGAAGCCGGGGTGAACGGGGCCAGTCCCACAGCCCATGCCGCCATCGGGCCGGAATTCCCTGTTCGGCAACCTCGCAGCCGGCCAGCGCTCCGGCGATGGCCGCCACGGTGTCCGTGTCGCCGCCACATCGGATGGCGGCAACCAGCGTGGTTTGGAAATCCCCGCGATGCCGTAGCCATGCATAGAGTGCCACGGGGACCGTGTGGTAGGCGTAGCCCGTGACGCCCCGTGTCAGGCCAAGCGAGGCTGCGAAGTCCGTCACGGCATCCCCGCGGATCAGCGCACACTCGAGGGCGGTGCAGACGGCCACCCATTCCGGATCCTCCGACACCCGCACCCATTGGATCACCCCATCGTCGGAGCCGACTTGAGAAGGCTCTGATTGCGCTTCCCCTTCAGCTCCGCCACCTGCACCCCGGCGAACGATCCACGCCGCCGCCTCAGCCACCGCCAGCGCAGCGGTCTCAGCCCGCGGGTCCCGATGCGTCAATCGGGTCGAGGCCCTCAC
>JAFLEG010000226.1:786-7098 GCA_017302195.1 Verrucomicrobiota bacterium | reverse complement strand
CGAACGGCGCCGGAAAATCCACGCTGCTCAAGATCGTCGCCGGCGTGGTGCCGTTCCAGCGCGGGGAGCGCGACCTCGGACACAACGCCAAGCTCGGCTACTTCAGCCAGCACCGGGCGGACTCCCTGGATCCCAACAAGAACGTGCTGGAGGAAATTCTGGCCAGCGCTCCGGCCCTCCGCGAGGACGAGGCCCGCGCCATCCTCGGATCCTTCATGTTCCGCAAGGAGGAGATCTACAAGCCGACGACCGTGCTCAGCGGCGGCGAGAAGAGCCGGCTGAATCTGGTCAAGTTCCTCGTGGACCCGCCCAACCTGCTGCTCATGGATGAGCCCACCACCCATCTCGACATCACCACGGTCGAATCGCTCACCCTCGCGCTCGAGCGCTACGAGGGCACGCTGGTGTTCATCTCGCACGACGTGCATTTCATCCGCCGGCTGGCCACCAAGGTCCTGCACATCCATCAGGGACAGGTCCGGGCCTATCCCGGCGGCTATGACTACTTCCTCGACAAGACCGGATCGGCCCACGACCCCCGCGCGGCACTGACCGCGGGTGGTCTCGGAGAGGTGTGAACGACGAGCGTTGAGTGATGAGGTTACGGCGTTCACTTCATCACTCATCCTTCATCCTTCATCGTTCATCCTTTCCCCAACGGCGGGTGAACATTACTGAGATGTAATCTGGACGTCTCATCGAAGGGTGCGATGGGTGCGCCCGCTTCGGACAAACCGGGGCTTGTCACAGAAATCAACGTCAACCAATGAGCATCATGATCCACAGCATTCGCATTCAGATCCTCGGGGCGGCCATGGCGGCCCTGGTCGCCTTTGGCGCCGTCCGGACGGAGGCGGCCCCGACTCAGGACATCGTCGCCGTCGCCTCGGGGGCGGGCAGCTTCAAGACCCTGGTCGCGGCGGTGAAGGCCGCCGGCTTGGTGGAAACCCTGCAGGGCAATGGACCCTTTACGGTCTTTGCGCCAACCGACGAGGCCTTCGCCAAATTGCCGGCGGGCACGGTCGAATCCCTCCTGCTCCCCGAGAACAAGGAGAAGCTGGTCGCCATCCTCACCTACCATGTGGTTCCGGCAAAGGTCATGGCCGCCGACGTCAAGAGCGGGCAGGTCAAGACCGTCAACGGCAAGGAACTCACGGTGAAGGCCTGGGATGGCAAGGTCACCCTGGACGGCGTCTCGGTCATCAAGACGGATGTGCCCGCCAGCAACGGGGTGATCCACGTGGTGGACGCAGTGATCCTTCCCAAGTGATGGAGGGATGCCGCCGCTCTCCGGGCGATGCGGTTCCTGAGTCCCCGGTCTGCAGGTCCGTTCCCACGGACTGCGGACCTTTTTGCCGTTCCCGGGTGACCGCTGATTGCATCGGGCAAGATGCCGATCGCTTCTCAACCAAATCCGGGAGATGATCAACCGTGGGAGGAACCGCGAATGAACACCAATGGACGCGAATGAGAACTTTGGGAGAGGAATCTTCGCGCACGTCGCTGGCGTCGGTGAGAGCCGACCACAGGGGAAGTTTTTAGTTTTCGGAGGGAAGGCAGGGGAAATCAGCGCTTCGCGACCTCGTCTCCTACGGCGTTGACTTCATCACTCATCCTTCATCGTTCATCCTTTCCACACTGTCCGACATCCAGGTTCGGAACCAGGTAGGAGGCCAGATGGCCGTCGAGCTGGGTCAGGGCCTCGGCATGGGACGCAGGAAACCGAAACCCAATGTGGCCGTCCGGACGGATCAGGACCACGCCGCCCGACGGCACGCCGGCGCGTGCCGGATTCACCGCAGGATTGTGGATCACATGCACCTGCCGGGACCAGCGGTGATTCAGGTGCCGAAGCGCCTCGGCCCCGGGTGCGGCGCCAAAGATCAACGCATGATGAGAGGCGCCTCCAAACTGCAGTCGGTCTGCATAGCGTTGCCCGGGTCTCGGACCTGGAATCCCGGCGGGATTCAGGGTGTGATCCACCACCAGCGGACTGCCGGAATAATCCATGTCGAGCATGGCGCGTGCATTGCACAGCAGCGCGGCGGCTACCGGATCCGCCACAGCCGGGTGCATCTCCCGCCGCTGCCGGGCGGTGTCTGCCGCCTCGGCAATGGACCGGTGCACCTGCTCCGAAACCTCCAGCACATGACGGTCCGCGATCTGTCGCTCCGTCGCATAGGCCTCCAGCAGTGACGGACGGGCCAGGCCGCGACACACGAGGGCGAGCTTCCAGGCCAGATCGTAGCCATCCTGCAACCCGGCGTTGAGCCCCTCGCCGCCAAACGGACTGGACTGATGGGCGGCATCCCCGATCAGGAATCTCCGGCCATCCGCGAGGCGAGATACCATGCGCCGATGCATCCGAAACGGAGAGGCCCAACCCACATCGGTGGGACGATGGCTCCCGCCGAGCCGGGCGTGAACCCGGGCCACGACGTCCTCGGCGGTGACGGACTCCACCTCCTCTTCCAGATCCTGGAAGCTGATCCAGCGGCCGCCGGGAAGCGGCGCCAGCAGCAGGAAACCGTTGGGACCGCAGATCACGCCGGCCTCGCCGCGGACGAAGGGACCCGACATCGCGATGTCGGCCACCAGGAAATGCCCCTGGTAGGTCGCCCCTTCCATGGGTTCCTCCATCGAGTGGCGGGTGATGCTGTGCGCACCGCCCGCCCCAATCACAAAGGCGGATTCGACGGTCTCTTCCCGGCCATCGGCGTGACTGAGGACCACGCGCACGCCATCCGCACCCGCGGTCACCGAGGTTGCCGTCACCCCGCGCTCAACCGTCACCCCCAGCGCCGCGAGGTGGGCGGCGAGAATCCGCTCGGTTTCGTACTGCGGCAGGCTGCACTGGAAGCGGCAGCGGCAATCAATGCCGTCGAGGCTCAGGCCTCCCAACTCCTGCATCCCCGGCCCGTAGAGCCGGGAATGATGGATTTGTTCAGACGCCGCGAGAAACGGTGCCAGCAGGCCAACGGACTCCAGGATCTCCAGCGTGCCCGGCTGGATCGCGGTCGCCCGCGCCTGCCGATGCGGATGCCGTTCCCGCTCCACAATCCGTGCAGTCACCCCGTGGCGTGCCAGTTCGGCCGCGACAAACAACCCGGACGGGCCGGCACCGATGATGAGGATGTCGTTGGGAGTCACTCGAAGGTCCGGCGACCATCCAGGGGTCAGGTCATTCGGTAGATGTAGGCATCATCAATGTAAAAGTTACCGGCGGATCCACGGCTAAAGCGGAGGCCGGCAAGGCCTTCAGCTTTGATGCTCTGCCGCAACGCCTGAACCAACGGTTCGTCGGGGCTCATTACGGTGATAGCGGTCAGTGGGACGCTTGGTTCCTGGTTTGGATCCTGAAGGATTTCTTGAATGCGCTCGTACGTCTTGAGTGTTCCGGTCTTGTTGACCTGCGGGGTAACCAGAACCAGCCTCCAGTCTTCAGCCTCGGGGAAATGGAGCCAGAAAGCTCCACTGACGGGAAAGCCAGCGGCATCCAGTGAACGCACTGCCGATTTACCGGCATCGATATCGAGATTTACCAGTGCTGTTGCAACCATCGCATTACTCCATGTATGGGGTCGGTGATCGCCTCGATCAGGTCCTGAGCGCGCGCTCCTCGCGATTCGTACCGGCTACTCTCGTTCCAGTCCTTGGCGACCGTCCAGTAACGTTCGAGAACTTTGTCATTTCTGCAGGCCTCCTCAAACAAAGGCTTCAACCCGGCAATGACGGTGAGCTTCATCAAGTCGTGCGAATAGCTGTCGTTAACGCGGTTCCTTTCGGGAAAGTCGCCAGCCTGAGTCTGCTTGGCAATGCATGCCTTCAGTGCGCATTCAACCGCATAGCCGCAAAGGTAGTACGCCCCGTCTTGGAAGCCAGCGGCCATGAGGCATTCCGCCTCCTGCAGTCGAATTCTGGCAAGCGATTGTAGATCGTACCGGTTCACTCTGTGGATCGGACGAAGGCCGGTATAGGGTTTTGATTACGGACCCGATGACGGTGCAATCTCCACGCACCCTCAACACAACGTCAAGGGCCGGCTTCCGCTGACGACAGACCGGGGCGCCCGAATAATACACATGCGTCAGTCACTGCCCGGAGCCAATTCCGTTGCCTTGGCGGTCCGTCATCCGGCCACGGCATCCCGGAGGATGCCATACACATCGGTGGAGCTGAGGATCGGTCGCGGCAGGGATCCTGGAGAAATCAGGATCGGCCAGTCGTCTGAGTGCGCGGGGCGTGTCCCGTGCGAGCCCTTTACCAGCGAGGCATCCAGCGGGATGACATCCATGAGCATCCGGAATCCCAGCGTCTTCTGCAGCAGACGCCAGGCGATCTTCAGCTTCACCGCGGGGATCGCGGGATCCAGGAACAGTTCGACCGGATCATATCCGGGCTTGCGGTGGATATCCACGCAGCGGGCAAAATCCGGTGCGCGGGCGTCGTCGAGCCAGTAATAGTAGGTGAACCAGGCGTCCTCCTTCGAGAACACCACCAGGTCCCCCGCCCTCGGATGGGCCATGCCATTGACCACCTTGGTGGCGAAATCCCAGACCTCCGAGACGCCTTCCAGGGATTCCAGCAGTTCCTGCACCTCGCCCTGAAGGGTCCGGTCGTTCAGGACCACATGGGCGACCTGATGATCCGCCACGGCAAACACCCGAGAATTGCCGGCATCCAGCAGCTCGAGCCCCAACTCCTCCTTCACCGTGAGCCAGCCACGCTTGCGGAACTCCCGGTTGAGGTGGATGGGACGGCGGACCGGGGTGATGCCGTACTCGCTGAGCACCACCACCTGCACCCCCCGGGCGTCGTAGAAATCCAGAAGCTCGCCAACCAGGGTGTCCACCAGGCGGAGGTCGGGAAGGATGCTCGGGTTCAGGGTGTCGGGACCACCGCCCGGCGCGACCGGACCCCAACGCTGCAGGTTGTAATCCAGATGCGGCAGGTACACGAGGCTGAGCGTGGGGTGGTGGTGCTCCTCGATCCATCGGGCGCAGCCCGCGATCCACCGGGTGGCGCAGTCAGGTCCGCCCGCTGGAGAGCCCACGCCGGCCGCCGGCCCCCAGAATCCGGGGAAGGGAAACTCGCCCAGCGCACGCTTCAACTCCGGTCGCAGCTCGTAGGGCCAGGAGTAGATATCGAAGAACTTGCGACCATCGGACGGATACATCGGACGCGGCGTCACCGACCAGGTGGCGCCGGAGTACATGTTGTACCACCAGAACAGCGTCGCGCAGGTGAACGACGGACTGAGGGCGCGCAGGTCGTCCCAAAGCTTGGGGGCTCCCACGAGGTGGTTCGACTGCTTCCAGAACTGCACCTCGGCCAGCGACCGGTCATACCAGCCATTGGCCACGATCCCGTGATCGCTGGGGCGGCGTCCCGTGAGGTAGTCCGATTGCGCCGTGCAGGTCAGGGCCGGGAGCGCCGGGTCAATGACGGCTGCGTCATGGCGCGCCCGGTAGTCCCGGAGCCGGGGCATGTGGTCGCCGATCAGGCGCGGCGTCAGCCCCACGACATTGAGCACGGCAGTGCGTTTCACCGCCCCAGTCTTGGCCAGGTCCTTCGCGGGGACAACACCGCGGAGGAAGTCAGGGACTCTCGAAGCTCGTCCCTCCCAGGGGCTACTGCTTCAAATCATCGAAATAATCGCGCACCGCGTGGCGGTAGGCCTTGGGAACCTGCTCCTGCGTCAGGGCGGCCTGGGCCTCGCTCTGCGCGGCGCTGACCGCCTCGGTGTAGGCCACCTTGCTCTCGCCTTTGATGCTCAGCCCCTTGAGGGTGATGCTGGGCATCGGCCCCCCCGGCTGCATCTGCCCCTTGATCTTGGTGGGCGCCAGGCCGCTGTCCACGGAGGCGTCGCGCGCGGTCGGGCCCTTGGATGCCATGTCCGGCCGCTCGATGCCGGAGTTGTCCCACAAATCCTGGATCTCATTGGGCAGCGCCCACGGATTGTCCTCGGCCCAGGTACCCACTCCCTTCCCCCCCTTCTTGCCATTCGGATTGAAGCCCACCTTGTTTCCCGCCTTGCCCCAGCCCTGACAGTTGCCGATGCACATCTGGGCCTTCTGAAGGTTGGCCAGCGACGCCATCAGGCTGTCCATGTCCCCCATCTGCTTCATCAGGTCCTCCAGTTCCTTCTGGGCGGCGGCAAGGCTCTGCTGGGCGTGCTGCTTCTGGCCCGACTTCGACTGCGACAGCGCCTTCTTCAAATGCTCGCCCACCTTGCCGTACTGGTCGGCAGGCTTCAGGGCATTGGCCAGGTCCTGCTGCAACTGCTGCAGTTGCTCGGGGGTAAGGCTTGGC
>JAFLEG010000226.1:0-776 GCA_017302195.1 Verrucomicrobiota bacterium | reverse complement strand
TCCAGCCCCCACGGGCGTCAATCGCCAGATTGCTGCCCATCATCTGAGCGGCTTGCGGCCAAATTGAGGTGACCAGCCGCTCAGTCCGCAGCCCAGTCCAACCACGGATGCAGCTTGATAGGCCATCTGCTTGGCGAAGTCGGCCAGCTTTTCCAGGTCCCGGTCGGCGGACTCCAGATCCTTGAGAAACTGGTCAATTTGCGACGACTGGAGCGCGGCCACCGCATCGTCCAGGTCCGGCAGCGGCATGCCCATCGCCTCGGCCTTGCGCGCCAGATCGCTGGCCATGCTCGCCAGTTGCTGCTTGAGCGCCTCGGGATTGCCGCCGGAGTTGTCGGCCAGGCCCTTGGCCGCCTCCTTGAGCTGATCCATCTGCTGACGCAACTGATCTGCGGCCTCTGGAGACACCGACTTGTCCCCGAGCTGTTTCTGCAGGGCATCCATCTGCTTTTGCAGGGCCGCCTGACTGGGCGGGCTCTGTCCGCCCGGAGTCCGGGCTGCCTTCTCCATGCGCTTCAACGCCGGATTCCGGGCCAGCTCCGAGGCCTGCTGGCGGAGCTGCTCGGTGGTCTTGGCCAGATCCTTCAGCGCGTCGTCTCGGGTGAGCTTGGCCTGCGTGAGCCGTTGTCCGAGTTCCTGCACCTCCTCCTGGCGTTTGCGGACCGGTTCCGCCACCGGCGGACGCTGCTCCAGGCTCCGGCGGGTCAGCGCCGTGAGCTGGCGTCCCACCTCCTGGATCACCGCGGCATCGGCCTTTTGCTGCACGTGGGCCTTGG
>JAFLEG010000225.1 GCA_017302195.1 Verrucomicrobiota bacterium | reverse complement strand
TGGCCCGCCGAGTTCCCGGTGGCCATTGGCATGCGCCTCGGGGATCTGGACGGCAATCGCCGGCCCGATGTCGTGGTGCAGTTGCGACATGCCCGGGCGGAGTTCATGACCTCCCTGTCGAGCGCCCTGGGGCGGGAGAACCTGACCTTCACCGAGGGCATCGTACACTGGGAACGCTCCGGGCCACTTCCCTGGCCGGTGGATTTGGACGACGACGGACGTGCGGAATGGCTTCAGGGAGCCCAGGGCGTCTTTCGATCGGAAGACGAACGGCTCCCGGTGCGGATCCTGTCCGAGGGCCCGGTGGGGTGGGACGCCTTTCCCGTGGACTTGGAGAATGACGGGCGTGTGGATCGCTTGAGCTGGGACGCCGTCCGGTACGAGCGCGTGGATCAGCCATCCCGCCAGGTACCGACGGTACCGGGATACGATCCGGAAACGACGGTGGTGGGCGATTTCAACAGGGACGGGTGGGTGGACCTCCTTGCGGGGGGGTGGATGTACTTCGGTCGCGGCGGCACTTCAAACCATCCGCCGGCGGCTCCGGATGGATTGCGCGTTGTGACGGTGGCACCCGGCGCCGTGCGCCTGGCCTGGGACGTGGCGGCGGATCCGAACCAGACGGATCCCCTCACCTACAATCTCCGCATCGGCGCCTCGCCCGGCGGGGGCGACATCATGCCTCCCATGTCGCTGCCGGACGGCACACGGATGCTGGTGGCCCGCGGGAATGTGGGCGGTGCGCGGCGGTGGGTCGTGAGCGGACTGACCCCCGGCCGCACCTACCACGCCGCGGTGCAGGCGGTGGATAATGCCTACGCCGGCGGACCGTTCTCGACGGAGGTTGCCTTCACCGTCGCCACCGAGATCCGGCCTCCCGTGCTGGTCTCGGCAGCGTTCGCCACCAACGGTTGGTCGCTTCGGGCCGAGGGCGCGCCCGGGGAGAATCTCTTGGTGCAGTCCTCGGCCGGCCTGGAGACATGGACCGCAGAGTGGTTGCTGAATCTCGACGACTTTGGAGAAGGCCACTGGGTTCGCGGCCCGGGCATCGGATCGCAGCCGGTCTTCGTCCGAACGGTACGCCCATGAAGCTTTCCCATTGACCCACAGTGTCACTGTATGATCACACTAAAACAGTAATCCCTTCCTACCACCGACGTCCAGGCGGCGTGATCCCTCCAACCTATGAAGACTCCCTCCCAACCCATCGATGCCCAGCGCCGACTCCCCCGGCGCTGGGCGTGCGCGCTGGCATTGGTCCTCTCCGGACCACTGCTGGCGGCCTCGCTGGATCCCATTCCGGATCTCATCCTGGATGAGGATGCCCCTCCGCGTGAGATTGCGCTGAGGCTGGATCCGTCGCCGCTGCCCGCGACGGCCTATCGCTTCGAGGTGCTTTCCAGCGACGCCCGGGGATTGCTGCCGCCGGGTTCCCTCAGCGTGGTCGGGAGGGCGCCGAATCCGGTGTTGCAGGTGGTGCCGGCGCCGGACGCCTTTGGCGAAGCCAGGATCACCGTCCGGGCGTTGGCCGAAGGGGTGGATCCGATCTCCCAATCCTTCCGGCTGCAGGTGCTGCCGGTGAATGATCCACCCCGCATTCTGCCGATCCCCAATCAGGTGCTGATGGAGGGGATGCCGACGGTGCGCCTTCGAATCGAGGCTTCGGATCCGGACGGCAACATTCAGCTCACCTCCACGACCTCGGACAATGGACGCAACCTGCGGGTGGCGATGGTGGGCAATGGCGCGAGCCGTCTGCTGGATCTGACGCCCCTGGCACGCAATCTGACCTCGCCCGTGCGTGTCCCGGTGGCCCTGACCGCCGTCTCCGGCGCCGATCGAGTCAGCCTCACATTCTTCGTGGTGATCCAGCCTCGGGAATTCTCCACCGTGGGCAGCGCTTTCGGCGGGCAGGTGCCCTCCACGGCCACTCCACTCCCGGCCCAGACGTCAGCCAGATTCACCTGGTCCGACGTCAACGGCGACGGCTACCCCGATCTGTCCAGCCATGGGCTGTCGGGCGTGCGATGGACGTCCTCCCAGGGCGGAGGCGGCGATCTCTCGCTGACTCCCTTCGGACGCAGTGGCGTCGTCAATCCGGTGGGGTTGAATGCCCTGGTCTGGGGGGATGTGAATGGCAACGGCGATCTGGAAGCGTTCGCTGCCGGACGGGGCGTCTTTGGCACTTACCGCCTGCAGCGTTCCGGGTTTCGGTCGCCCCTGATCCTGCTCACCAACGCCCTGGCGCACATGTCCGTCGAGGGATCCGCGTGGGCCGATCTCGATGGCAACGGGTCTCTGGATCTGGTGTACACCGGGGTGACCAATGAGGTGCGCCGTGTGGTCCTGGCGCTCAATGACGGCCTCGGCAACCTGACCATGGTCCCGCACACCCTCCCGTCCGTCGCCGGTCCGGTGGTGGCCGCGGACTTTGACCAGGATGGGCGGAATGACCTGCTCCTCTGCAGCAACACACAAAGCTCCAGTCTGGCCCGCCTCTACCTGAACCGCGGGCGGATGGTGTTTACCGAGGGCCCGGTGGTGACCGGTGCGGGAGGTTCGGATGTGGACGGTGACGGGATTGCGGATCTGTGGCCGCCGGTGACCGGTGCGGGCACCACCGACGTGGATGGGGATGGCGTGCCCGACCTCTGGCTGGTCCAGGCAGTGAGCGGCAACCGGCGTGCGCTGGAACTCCACGTCTTCCGGCAGCGCGCCGGACGCTTCACCCGCAGCTTTCATCTCAATACCAACGAATTCCTCGCGGCGGCGGAGCCGGCCTGGGGGGATCTGGATCATGACGGGCGCGTGGACTTCGTCGCGCCATATCGTGAGCGGGTCCTGCTGGCTAATGGCCGGGAGAGCAGCACCAACCACTTCGCCGTGTACCACAACCAGGGTGACGGCCGGTTCGAGCGGGGGGATTATCTCTTCTCGGTTCCTTTGCCAGCGCCCAGCCTGCTCCCCGCTTTCGTGCCGGCGGTCGCCGATGTGGATCAGGACGGAGACCTGGACATTCTGGGGCATGAGACCGGCTACCGTGCCTTCTACAACCTGCGCCGCGAGCCCAACGTTCCTCCCGACGCCCCATCCGGCCTGCGCGCGTTGGTGGTGGGTGACGAGGTCTTCCTGTTTTGGTCCCCGGCCTTTGATGCCAACCAAACCACGCCGCTGAGCTACAACGTCCGGGTCGGTACCTCGCCGGGAACCAATGACGTCGTGGCCAGCCAATCCCTGGCCAACGGCACGCGGCAAGTGTCGTCCCCGGGCAACGCCGGGTTCCTGCAATCCTTCTCGTTCCGCCTTCCGCGGGAGGATCTCTCGCGGGTCTTCTGGTCGGTGCAGGCCGTGGATGCCAGTTTCTCCGGAGGGCCGTTTGCTCCGGAGCAGTCGCTGGATGTCGCCCAACCGGGAAACCAGCCCCCCCGCATCGAGGCACCCGCGGAGGTGACCCTCAGTGAAGACTCCATGCGGGTGGTGGAGGTCGTCGTTGCCGACGATCGCACGCCTCCCCAGGTGCTGGCGCTTCAAGTGGACGTGAGCCCCGTCGAATTGATCGGTGTCACCTGGTCTCCACGGCCCGACCCGCTGGGAGCCGCCACCCGGCGGGTGGTGCTCACGGCACTGCCGGACAGGACTGGTGTCGCCGTGGTGACGCTGCGGGTCACGGACCGCAACGGGGCCGAGACCACCCATGAGATCCGGGTGACGGTGGTGCCGGAGAATGACCGTCCGGTCCTGACGGCCGAAATCCCCCGGTTTGGACTCCGGGGCCGGCCCATTCGAGGCACGATTCATCTCCAGGATGCAGAGTCCTTGCCCGAGGCCCTGTCCCTTTCTGCGCTCAGCTCGAACCCCGGCCTGCTTCCGGACGCCGGAATCGCCCTGGCGGGCAACGGGGCCAACCGGGAATTCGTGGCCACCCCGGACGGCGGTGCTGTCGGCGATACCACGGTCACCCTGACCGTCACCGACACGGACGGACTATCCACCGTCGTCGAGATTCCCCTGCGCTGGCAGGAACAGTTGTTCGACGCCGCCCCCGTGGCGGAAGCGATCCCGCAGATGTCGCAGATCCTGGCTGCGGATGTGGACGGTGACGGGTTGCTCGATCTGGCGGGCGCCGACGCGGCGGTTCCCGGCGTGGTGGCCGTGTGGCGTCAGGCGCCGGTTGGGACGTGGAGCGAGTCGGGACGTATCGTGACCGGTTTGATTCCCGGCAGTCTGGTTCCCGGGGACTTCGACGGGGACGGCGACCTGGACCTGGTGGTGAGCGCCGCCGTGGGAAGCCTGGGCTCCGGAGGCGTCACCGCGATCCTGCTGTGGAATGACGACGGTCGGCTGGAGAAAAGCACGCCGCTCCTGTTGAACGAGACCTACCTGAAATGGGTTGCCATGGACGCCGATGGGGATGGCGACCTGGACCTCGTGGCCGGCACACAGGGCACATCGCTGCAATTCTGGCGTCACCCGGGGGGAATCCCTGGAGCCGATGCGGCGCGCCATTGGGGACCCTTTCCGCTGGAGCGGCCGACCGCATTGATTCAGGGGCTGCAGACGGACTCCTTTCTCGAGGCATTGCTGCCGGTGGATGAGGATGAGGATGGGCGGATGGACCTGCTGGTGTCGCGTTCAGGGGAGCCGGCGGTGGTGCGCGGGCTGACCCTGCGTCAAAACGCGAATGGTCTCTTTGCCGTGAACCGCCCCCGGTGGAGCGGGGTGGCGGTGTCCCTCGGTGCAGCGGACTTCGACAACGACGGACGGACGGATTTTCTGCTCCGGTATCCCCTGGATGCAGGTCCGATCGCCCGGGTGATTCTGGGGCGATCAGAATCGCGGGATGTCGGCGTTCTGGAAAATGACGGTGTGTTGGGGGATCTGGATGGCGACGGTTTCGAGGACCTCCTGCTGTCCGCCTCGGAGGCCCGGGGAGTCGGCACCCTCTCGGATGTGGCATCTGTCCCGCCGCGTTTCACGCCCCAGCCGGTGCAGTTCTGGAGCAGGGGCCCCCTGATTCCCGCCGACCTCAACGCCGACGGGCGTCTGGATCTGCTCGGACTCCAGTCCTTGCAGCCCCTCCTCATCCAGAACCTGGGTGCGCCTTCCAATGCCCCGCCGGAGGCGCCAGGCGGTCTGCAGATCCATCGCCTCGCCTCGGACGAGGTGGAACTGGTTTGGACTGCTGCCACTGACGCGGAACAGGCTGGCGGGCTGAGCTACAACGTCCGCGTGGGAACCGGTCCTGGCGCCGGGGATGTGGTTTCTGCGATGGCGACGCCGAAAGGGCGGGCGCTGCTGCCGGGACGTGGCAATGCCGGCTGGCGCACGCGTTTCCGCCTGCGCGGACTCGAGGTCGGGCGCCCCTATTACTGGACGGTGCAGGCCGTGGATGCGGGGTTCGCCCGCAGTGCGTTTGCGGCAGAGGCCACCCTCAAGCTCACGGCGCTGCCCGAGATTTCCGCCATCGCCGATGTGAGCCTCCCGATCAGCGCGGGGGAGCAAACCATTGCTTTCCACGTGTCCGACCCGGATACGCCGGCATCGGCGCTTCAGGTGGCGGTGATTTCGTCCAATCCCGTGCTGCTGCCGGCGTCGCGCCTGAGTCTGTCGGGCGAGGGTGAGGCGCGGAGCCTGCAACTGCATCCCAAGCCGGACCGCGCGGGCACGGCGGAGATCACGGTGCGGGTGACCGACGGGGAGCAGCTTTCGGCCGAGCGGCGGTTCACCGTGTTCGTGCCCTCCCCCAGCGGCTACGCCGCCACCACCAACTGGAGCGTGGTGCTCGCGGCGGGGGACTCGGTGGAACTGGCCCTGGACGGGTTTGATCCGGAGGGGGACTTCCTGGAGTACCAGGTGGGGACCCCGCTCCATGGAACCATCTCAGGCGCCGGGCCGAGCATCACGTACCATGCGGCGGCGGGCTATGCGGGTGCGGATCGAGTCGAGTACGTGGCGACCACGCCCGGCAGTTGGCCGGCCCGGGGGGTGATCACGATCCAGATCGAACCCGCCTACCGGTTGCGTCCCGAGGTTCGGCTGGCGTCGTTTGGCCTGCCGCCGCGATGGCAGTTGGTGTTTCGCGGACGCGCCGGATCGAGGGTCGTCCTGGAGCAGAGCCGCGATCTGCGCACCTGGGAACCGTTGGGCGAGCACGAGTTTCCGTCCAACGAAGCGCTGTCGGTGCCGCCGCCGGACCTTGCAGAGGACGCGGTCCGGTTCTTCCGGTTGATGAACCTTTCGCGGTAGGAGCCCCAGGGAGGAGCCAATTGCTGGTAGCAGATTCCGGGCGCGCAACGCTTCCCCCGTTCCCCGCGGCGACTCCACGTGGCGGGCGGCAGAAGATGGGGTCATGCAGGAGCCTGACCCTACCAGCCTTGGCAGAGGCGTTTTCCTGGAATCCTCGACGGCGACTTCCACTGGCGTCGCGTGCGTCACCGGGAAACCTCGCCGGGTGATTCTCCTCCCAGACACCCGACACCGATTCCGCCGGCTGCGTCGCATCGAACAGGGACTGCTCCGGCGGCGATATCCGCGGCTCGAGATGGCCCTGATCCTGAGCATCAGCGGAGTGGCAGCCGCGCTGGTGTCTGCCTTGGTGCTGCGCTTGGGGCTGGAATCCATGGCGCTGCGCTATCCGATGGCGGCAGCCGCGGGCTACGGGGTGTTCCTTCTGCTGTTGCGGCTTTGGCTTCGAATCCAGTCGGAGGGGCGGTCGGTGCTGGAGGGGGCGGACGGGGGCCTGGACCTGCTGGACGTGGTATCCCCGGGACCGGGAGGCTGCTCGCGGCCTGGAGTGGGCCTGGAGTTGGGAGACGTGTCCGACGCTGGTGGAGCCCTGGAACTGGGTGCCGAGGAATTCGGGCTGCTGTGCATCGTGGTGCTCGGACTTCTCGCCGGAGTCCTTGCCTGCCTGTACCTGGTCTGGACCGCTCCGGCGCTGCTGGCGGAACTGCTGGTGGACGGTCTCGTCCTGACCGGGGTGCATCGCATGATGCGTCGGCGCCCGGTGGCCCAGTGGTTGCCCGGGGTGTTCCGACGCACCTGGTTTCCCGCGGTCTGCCTGATGTTTTTCCTGGGTCTTTCCGGATTCGCCCTGCAGCGGC
>JAFLEG010000224.1 GCA_017302195.1 Verrucomicrobiota bacterium | reverse complement strand
GCGGTGCGCCGTCTGGCGACGGACTACCTTGCATCGGAGGGCCGGACCGCCGAACTGGCCATCCACTTCATCTCGGCGCGCCGTTCCGCGCTGCTGAACGGACGTCATTTGAACCACGAGGGGCCGACGGACATCCTCACCTTCGACCTCGGCAGCACCGAACGTCATCTCCGTGGGGAGTTGTACATCTGCGTGGCGGAGGCCGTCCGGCAGGCGCCCCTCTTCGGCGCCCCGTGGCGCGAGGAACTGCTCCGCTACGTGCTGCATGGACTGCTCCATCTCCAGGGACACGACGATCAGGATCCGGTCCGCCGTCGGGCCATGAAGCGCGTGGAAAACCGGCTGGTGGCGCGCTGGGTCTCCCGCCGGCCCGTCCGATGAACGCGCCGGAGTCCGACGAGGGGTTCGTGCTCCGGGTGCATGCGCTTACCGAGACCAGCCTGGTGGTGCGGTGGCTCACCCGGGACAGCGGACGCCTGGCCACGGTGGCCCGGGGCGCGCGGCAGCCGAAGTCACCGTTCCTCGGACGGCTCGACCTCTTCGTGGCGGCGCAGATCAGCTTCCAGCGGGCCCGGCAGTCCGAGCTCCATGCCCTGCGCGAGGTGTCGGTGACCGGACGCTTCCCCGCGCTGTCCTCGGATTACGCCCGTCTGGCCCAGGCCGCCTACGCCGTGGCGCTGATCGAGCGGGTCAGCGAGCCGGAGACGCCGGTGCCGGAGCTGCACGCCCTCTTCGGACAGTTCCTCGGGCATCTGGAGGCGGCCCCGGCGCAGCCCCGGAGCGTCTATGCCCTGGAGGCCCGCGTACTGGCGGCCGGCGGACTGGACCCCGTCGAGGCTTCCGGCGACCTGGAATCTGGGTCCCGGGAGCTCCTGAGATCCCTGCGGGACACCGACTGGGGCGCATTGGAAACACTGCATCCGGAGGGAGAAGCAGTCCGCGGCGTGAACCGTCAGTTGCAGGTCCAGATCGCCGACGCCTGGGGTCGCGTGCCACGCGGCCGCGACGAGGCGCTGAGGCGGTGATCCTGGAGTAGCAGCCGACATGAGGAGGCTCAAACTTTCCCTGGCCGTGGAGATCCCGGCGTAGGGGGCGAGAGCCGAATGCAGGGGCGAGTTTTCAGTTTCAAGTTTTCAGAGAGGCAGAAGAAAGCGGAGGGAGTCGGAGCCTCGTCACCTACGGCCCCCACTTCATCCCTCATCCTTCATCCTTCATCCTTCCCCAAGGGCGGGTTTCGTGACCGCCGTATCCGCAGGTGCGTAGCCCCATTGGATGCGCCTCTGCGCCTCAGTGGTGGCACCCGTTGCGGCTACGGCCGCCGCGGTCGCACCTGATCCCCCGCCTTCGGCTCCCCCTCGACAATGTCCGCGGCGGTGGTGCCGCCGCGGGAAGGTCCGGTCACCTTCAGCTCACCCACCACCACACCATCCCGGATCAGGTCCAGACGGTCCCCCACCGCCGGGAGCCGGTTAAGGGAATAGTCGAGCACCACGAACCGCAGCCGGGGATTCACCGACTGCACCCATCCCAGGTCGGCATCCAGCGCCTGATGCGTTCGCAATGGTGCCGCGGGCGGCGGCGCGGGCGCGGGAACCGGCTCCAAGGGCAGGTTCTGGCATCCGGCCGAAGCCAGCAGCAGCAGGCACGGGATCCATGGCAGGCGACGCATGACGGAGATGAACGCCGCCAGGTTCACGGACGTCAATTGCCGTGTGGATATACCGTGTGGGAGGATATCCACAGCCCGAACCCCGTGCCTGGGATTTCATGCTTGTCATCGGCCTGGAACAATCCTCAATCGAAATAAGCCTCCCGACCACACACACCTCCCCAGCGACACCACGATCAACGACATGGGAGTCAGCCACATTCCATACGGCATCAGTCATCGGGGAGACACCCAGACCGTGGCCAAGGTCGTTGGTGCAATGGGCAACTCGGCGTTCGTTGCGGATGCCCCGGTTTCCGGAGCGTTTTTGGGCGGAACCGCCCTGCCCCATCTGATCAATCCGCCCCAACCTACCGCGGGACCAACGGTAGCCTATGGCATTGACCGGAACGGCACTACGTCGGTGGGGTTCAGCACGGCTTTTGGAAAGAAGCGGCCGGTGAAATGGATCGGAACCGCAAATCCTTCGGACTTGGCGGTCAATCTCAGCAGTGGCGTTACGGCGGATGGTGAGGCGTTCGCCATTGATTCCCGGGGAGTGATCGTCGGACAGACCAGCGGATTCTCCGGCTCAACCGCGCTGAAGCGCCCATTCGCGACAGGAACCGGCGGCTCGGCGATCCAAGATACGACTGGCTGGCTGCAAACGCCGGTGGACGGGAATGGTGAAGGAGCCGCGAAGGCAATGATGGTTTCCTCGGGAACATCACACGCCGTGGGCTGGTACACAGTCCAAAATTCCGCTCTCCGAAGGGCTGCATTCTGGCCCGCGTCCGGCAGTGGAATTCCATCGTCCGCGAGTTCTGTCTCCGATCTCGGGACCCTGAGACGACCCCGTCAGATTCCACACCCGACGATCCCAGATACGACGATTTGGGTGCTTGAGAATGACTTGAACTGTGAACCTCTCGGGATCAACTCCTCTCGTACCGTCGTCGGATGGTCAGGGACCAGTTCAACCGACAGCGACCAACGAGCGGTCATCCATTTGTTCCCCGGGGTCGGCGGCAAGACTTGGATTGACTTGAATGATCCCCACTTTGTGCGATCCCCCAACGGGACTTTGCGGGCTGCAACTGCCATTGCCGATTCAGGAGTGATCGTGGGATCTGGAATCATGTCTGGATCGCCTCGAGGGTTCCTTTTGATACCAAGAACGCAAGGGCAATAGCTCACAAATTGCTTTCCCTATGAGAAGTCTCATTCTTATAATCTTTGCAGGACTCTCGGCTCAGGCCCACCTCGACCCTCTTCGAGCCATCGAGACTCCTATTCAGGGAGATAAACTGGTGCTCAGCACTGTCGCGGGAGATGCTGAGACCGGTGACGTGTTTGAATACTCAATCGTGCAAGGCGCGACCATCGAAACAGAACCAGATTTCTATGAAGAATATCGTATCAGCTTCAACATCATCGGGCGATTTGAGCACGCGGTGTGTTTGCAACCAACATCGAGCCGGGTCCCGTTTCAACATGGGGAGCCGGTTGGGCCCACCAATCCTATCTACTTGACATCAGGAGGAAGTCCGTGGCTAGGACTTGGGGCGTTCTCGCAGATCCGAAACTCGCCTGTCGCGTCGTGGCGCTATCGTGATGATTTGGCCAATTTCCCCCCCGCGAGATTCCTCCGAAATCAGACGAACCTGTGGATTGGATTCCGGTTTCTCGGCGAGGGCGGCCTGCACTACGGGTGGATGCAGTTTGCCCGCAGCAACACCCTGTTTACCACGCCTTACGAACTAATCTCCCACCGGTGGCATCCCATTCCCGATGAGCCCATCGGGGCCGGACAGCCGCCGGTGATCCCGGTGGAGACGCAGATCACCAGCGAGGGGCAGCTCCGACTCGCCTGGTCGGGGTTTGTCGCCACCTGGATCCTCGAATACTGCGACGTGCTGGATCCGGAGGCGGAGTGGCTGCCCGTCCCGGAGGCCGGCAGCACCGAGGCCCTGTTGCCGCTGCCGGAGGACCAGCGATTCTTCCGGCTGCGGGAACCGTAGCGACGAAATGAACTCTGGACCGGAAGCATCTCGGGCTCGGCGGAGCACCCGCTCCAGGGGTGGCGAACAGGGGGCGTTGGCCGGTTGCGGGTGCATGGGCGAGCCTCCCCGGGAAACCCGGTCCAGGGCGGCTGGAGGGAAATCAGTCCACGAGGGTCCGGGCGGGACGCCCGGACCGACACGCGGGACGCGTGTGCTCCCCGTTCAAACCCAGTCCGCCGGGGCGGGCGGCTTCACGCTGATCGAGCTGCTGGTGGTGATTGCCATCATCGCGATCCTCGCCGGACTGCTGTTGCCCGCGATCTCCAAGGCCCGCGCCCAGGCCCAGGCCATCGCCTGCCTCAACCACCTCCGGCAACTGCAGTTGGCCTTCCAGCTCTACGCGGACGAGCACCGGGACCACATCACCGCCACCGAGACCTCGATCATCCAGGATGGCGCGCTCCGCTGGGTGGATGGCATCATGTCGCCCTCCCACACCGACCGGCACAGCGACCTGACCAATCGCCAAATGCTGATCACCCCGGGGCCTGGACACCTCGGGCCCTATGTCAAACGCCCGGAGATCTTCCACTGCCCCTCCGACCGCAGCCGGACCAACCTGACCCGGAACCGGGGTCCGCTGCGGGTCCGCAGCTACACCATGAACCCCTACATGGTGCTGGGAGACGGAATCGCCCTCGGGCCGAACGGCAACTACACCTACGACCCCAACGCGTTCGTGCGGACGGCGGATTTCCAGCGCATGGCGCCCTCGGAACTGTTCGTCTTCATTGATGAGCATGAGCTGACCATCAAGAACGGATGCTTCCGGCTGGCCTGGCCCATGGGTCCGCAATACGAGTGGGTGGGTCACTGGCCGGCGCGGCGTCACGGAGGACGGGCCTCCATCACCTTTGCCGATGGCCATGCCGAGCTTCACAAGTGGGTGGACCCCCGCACCGGGCCTCCGGTGAAGACCTGGGACGATGCCTTCGCGTTCGGCTTCGGAGCCAGCGACAACCCGGACTACCGGTGGCTGTGGGAGCGCACCAACGGCGGTCTTCCGGCCACGGCGCCATAGGCTGGCTCCGGGCAAACCGAGCCGCTTCAAGCCGGCAACTCGATCGTCCCTGGACTTCCCCCACCCGCCTCTTCTCTGCGTCTCTGTGGTGCCCCATCCCCAATGCGCGCCGCACGGCGCGCGTTCCGGACTGGCCCGGAGGATTCGGGGCGGTCATCCTCCGGTTTTGCGCATGGAGACCACGCCTTCGTTCACCGGACTCGTCGAATTCGCCCCCGCCTTCCGTCCGCGGAAGGGCCTCACCCACGTGCTCTTCGACTTCGACGGCACCCTGTCCCTCGTCCGCCAGGGCTGGCCGGACATCATGGTGCCGATGTTCGCGGAGATCATTCCCGCCGTGGCGGGAGAGTCCGAGGAGCAGCGCCGGACGCTCGCCTTCGAGGACATCATGCGGCTCAACGGCAAGCAGACCATCTACCAGATGATCCAGCTCGCCGAGCGGGTGAAGGAACGGGGCGGGGTGCCGGACGAGCCGCTGAATTACAAGCACGAGTACCTGCGCCGCCTGGATGCGCGCATCCAGGGACGGGTCCGCGGTCTGCGCGACGGGACGATCCCCCGCGATGACCTGACGGTGTACGGCACCCGGGCCCTGCTCGACGCGCTCCGCGCCCGCGGACTGCCGCTCTACCTGGCCAGCGGCACGGACGAGCAGTTTGTGCGGGCGGAGGCGGAGGCGCTGGGGCTCACCCACTACTTCCAGGGACACATCTACGGCGCGCAGGATGACTACCGGAAGTTCAGCAAGAAGATGGTCATTGACCGGATCCTGGCAGAGAACCGGATTCCCGGGGAATCGCTGCTGGCCTTTGGGGACGGGTATGTGGAGATCGAGAACACCAAGCAGGTGGGCGGACTGGCGGTGGCGGTGGCCAGCGACGAGGCGCACAACGGATCCGGACGCTTCGACGCCTGGAAGCACCAGCGCCTGATGGGCGTGGGCGCCGATGTCTGCATCCCGGACTATCGCGACCTGGAGCCGCTGCTGGCGGTGCTGTTCCCCCGGTAACCCCGCCGCCCCGAGCCATGCCTCCCCTTGATTTGCGCCAGCTTCGCGTCCGCCCGCTCGAGGAGCGCCGCAGCCTCACCCGGGTGGAGGACATCCTGGTGCCGCCCGAGCGGACGCCCCCGCCCGTCCCGGAGTCCACGGCCGCGGCCATCCGCACCGCGGCGACGCATGTCCGGGAGGCCCGCGCCCGCGGCGCGCAGGTGATCCTGATGTACGGCGCCCACCTGCTGCGCAACGGGGCGGCCTCCATTCTCTCGCAGCTCATGGAGCAGGGCTGGATCACCCACCTGGCCACCAACGGCGCCGGCACCATTCACGACTGGGAATACGCGTGGCTCGGGCGCTCCACCGAGGGCGTGGAGGAAAATGTCGCCACGGGAACCTTCGGCGCCTGGGACGAAACCGGCCGCAACATCCACCTGGCACTGCTGGCCGGCGCGCTCCAGGGCCTGGGCTACGGCCGCGCCCTCGGACGCTTCATCGCCGAGGACGGCTGTGTCCTGCCGGAAGCCCAGGAACTGGCCGCCATGATCGCCCAGTTTCCTGGGGATCCCCTGGCGGCCGGGGCTGCAGAGCTGCTCTCCGCCATGGAGCGCTTCCAGCTTGCCGAAGGCCGCCACGAGATCGTCCACCGATGGAAGCAGGCCAGCATCCTGGCCGAGGCCTGGCGCCTCGGGGTGCCGGTGACCGTGCATCCCGGCATCGGATACGACATCATCTCCTGCCATCCGATGTTCAACGGCGCCGCCATTGGCCGGGCCGCCGCGGAGGATTTCCGATGGTTTGCCGGCGCGGTGGAGGGACTCGACGGCGGCGTGGTGCTCTCGGTGGGGTCCGCCATCATGGCGCCGCAGGTCTTCGAGAAGAGCCTGAGCTGCGTGCACAACCTGCGCTTCCAGTCCGGACGCCCCGCCGTCGCAGGCCACCGGATCCACGTGGTGGATCTCCAGGACGGCGGCGGCTGGGACTGGACCACCGGCGAGCCGCCCAAGACCAACCCCGCCTACTACCTCCGCTTCTGCAAGAGCTTCTCCCGGATGGGCGGCGAGATGCGCTATCTGCAATGCGACAACCTCGCCTTCGTGCATCATCTGCACCGGGAGCTGGTCCGCCCCGCCGGCTGAATCGGGGACCGATCCCCGACCGAACTGGGCGTGTTCCACCGCGAACCCATATGAGTCCGCTGCGCCCGTGGACGAACCAAGGGGATCGCTGGAAGCCCCGACGCGCAACCCTTCCCCCGTTCCCCGCAGCCACTCCACAGGCCAGACGGGGGAAGTCACGGACGTGCGGGAGCCCGTCCCTACCATTCCTCTTTGGTAGGGCTGTGTTCCACCGCGGCCCCATTTGAATCCGCAGCGCCCGTGGACGAACC
>JAFLEG010000223.1 GCA_017302195.1 Verrucomicrobiota bacterium | reverse complement strand
CCCTCCGTGTTCGCCAGGTGCACTGCCATGACCAAACTCCATCAGACCCCAAGCCCGGGCGCCACCACAATCGCCCTAACCCGCTCTACCCCAACCTCACTTCACCCTCCTTGCTCACCGCCCTGGGCTGGGGTCCACCCGCCCCATTTACCCGCTTTCCAACGGTCTCCGGACTGTTCATGCTGCGCACGCGAGTGAGCGCGACCGACATCCACAAGACCCCTTCCGTTTCCCGGGCCGTCACGGTGACCAACCAACTGGGCATCCATGCGCGGCCGTCCGCCCAGTTCGTCAAGCTGGCGGCCACCTTTCCCTGCGATGTGTGGATCGAGAAGGACGAGGAGACCATCAACGGGAAGAGCATCATGGGGCTGCTGATGCTCGCCGCGGGCCCCGGCAGCGAGCTGCGCATCATCTGCAGCGGCCCCGGTTCCGACCAGGCGTTGCTGGCCCTGGTCGGACTCGTGGAAAACAAGTTTGGGGAGCAATAGCCCCCGGCCCCCGCCACCCCCGCCATGTCCGACTTCAACATCCACTACGTCTCCCGGCTCGCCCGCATTGATCTCACCGCCGAGGAGGAGCAGCGCCTCGGCCATCAGTTGACCGCCATCCTGGGCTACGTCGCCCAGCTCAAGGAGGTGAATGTCGAGGGCATCGAACCCACCGCCCACGCCTTCCCGCTGGAGAACGTCATGCGTCCCGACGTCCCCGCCGAACCGCTCCCGCACGAAGAGGCCCTGCGCAACGCCCCGGCCCAGTCCGGAGGCCTGTTCGTGGTTCCCAAGATTGTGGAGTGACCCGTGCAGGGCTTCACCGGCCACGCACGCCATCGCAGACACACCGAAACAGCGCCCTCCGCAAAAGCGGGAACCATAACCAGGCGGTCGGTGCCGGAACCGTTGCTGGGCAGCCGCTGGATCAACACCTCCTGAGGGAGTTCCACCGCCGTATCTCCGGTGGTCTTGTTCCCGATTGGGCCAGCCGCTGGCGCCAGGTCGAGGTACAGGTTGGCAACCGGCGACCGCCACCGTCGCTCTGGGTGCCGCAACTGATCCGGGACTACGTGGCCGACTGGCCGGACTGGCAGCCCCTGAGCCGTAGCCATTCCGTGGAATTCAGAGCCCTGGCACCAGTAGAGGCGCGGGGTTCCTCGAAGGTGTCGGAGATCATGTTCCGATTCCCAGGGCTCACCGCTCCACGGCGGAGTCACCATCGAGAGCACGGAGACCCCGTTGGGATCCCCCGGGCCCTGGAGCGCTTTCCTTTGCGCCCTTCGTGCCCTTGGTGTGTGGCATCTCCGGGTGGAAACACCCCCATGCCGACAACCGCTGAACCCACCGCTGGGCTCTGACCCAATGCTTTTCTTGTTCCCCGGGGATTCCCCGCTTCGCATGATGCCGGGCCTGTGAGTGCACCCGTTCCCTTGGGATTGAAGAAGTCGTTCGGCTTTGGCGACCGGCTGGGCCTGGCCACGCCCGGACACCTGGCGGCCGTCCGGCAGTTTCCCGACTTCGCGCCGATCTTCGCCCAGCAGTCCATCCGTGAGATGACCCGCACCCGCCGGACGCCCGGCGAGGTGATGACGGCGGCTCAGGCCGCGCTGGACGCCGCCGGATTCACCGGCGCCTGGGGCGCGGACGGCGATCACCAGAAGACGGCGGAGGATGTCGTGGCGGTGGCGGGGGCCGGGTTCTGCTTCTTCACCATTGATCCCAGCGCGCACGTCAACAACGCCGCCGACTCGCTGGACGAAGCCGCTCTCCGCGCCGAGGTGGCGCGTCAGGAGGCGGAGGGCCTCTATGCCGGCTTTGGCTGGCGGGATTACTATCTCGACCGGGTGTTCTCGGTGAGCACGCGGTTTGCCCCCCTGCGCTTCGACGAGGAGTCGTTGCTGCGCGCGATGGTCAAGTACGGGCGCGCCACGGCGCACGCGGAGATGATGGGCCAGGCCATTGCCAAGGCGTCCGGGGGCCGGGGCGAGATCGAGGTGTCGGTGGATGAGACCGATTCGCCGACCTCGCCGCTGGAGCACCTGTTTTTCGCCCTGGAATTGCAGCGGCGCGGCGTGCCGAACCTGGTCAGCCTCGCGCCCCGGTTCGTCGGGGAGTTCGAGAAGGGGGTGGACTACCGGGGGGACCTTGCGGAGTTCGAGCGACTGCTGCACGCCCATGCCGCCATCGCCCGCTTCACCGGTCCCTACAAGATCAGCATCCACAGCGGGTCCGACAAATTCTCGGCGTATCCGGTCATCGGACGCGTGTGCGGCGAGCGGCTCCACGTCAAGACTGCGGGCACCAGCTACCTGGAGGCCCTGCGCGTGGTGGCCCGGGTGAAGCCCGGGTTGTTCTCGGCGATCGCCGGGTATTGCCGCGGACGCTTCGACACCGACCGCGCCAGCTACCACATCTCGGCCACCCCCGCCCGGGTGGCCGCCCTGCCCGCCTTCCGCGGCCCCTCCGAGGAGGGGGTGTACCTGGACGAACTCGTCGGGCGGCAACTGCTGCATGTCACCTTCGGATCCGTCCTCACCCTGGGCGCCGATGCCCAGGGCCGGCCGTTCAAGGAGGCGATCCTGGAGGTGCTGAACGCCAACGCACCGCTCCACGCCGAGCTGCTGGAACGTCATTTCGTGAAACACCTGTCGCTGCTCCAGGCCGGCTGAACCGTCATGTTCACGCTGACCGAAGTTGCCAAGTCCTATGGGGGGCGGACCCTCTTTGTGGACGTCACCCTCACCATCAACCGCACCGACCGGCTGGGGCTGGTGGGGCCGAACGGCGCCGGAAAGTCCACGCTGTTCAAGCTCATCCTCGGACAGGAGGAGCCGACCACGGGGCTCATCACCAGCCAGCGCGGGGCCACCGTGGGCTTCCTGCCGCAGGAGAGCGCGCCGGTGGGCGAGCAATCGGTGCTGGAGCTGGCCACCAGCCATCTGGAGGACGACGAGTACGGATCCTTCGACGGATCCCAGATTGCCAAGGCCCGGCGCATCCTGAAGGGGCTCTCCTTCCGCGACACGGATCATGACCGTCCGGCCCGGGAGCTGAGCGGCGGCTGGGTGATGCGGGCGCATCTGGCCCGGCTGCTGGTGCAGGAGCCGGACCTGCTGATGCTCGACGAGCCCACCAACCATCTCGACCTCGAGACGCTGCTGTGGTTCCAGGACTACCTGGAGAGCTATCCGGGCGGCATCGTGCTCATCTCCCACGACCGCGAGTTCCTGAACCACCTGGTGACCGGCATCCTGGAGCTGCGGGCCGGCCAGCTCTTCGACTACACGGGCAACTTCGATTCCTTCCTGGAGCAGCGGGCGGCCCGGGAGCAGCAACAGTTGTCGGCCTTCAAGAATCAGCAGAAGGAGATCGCCCGGCTTCAGGAGTTTGCCGACCGCTTCCGGGCCAAGGCCAGCAAGGCCAGCCAGGCGCAGGCCAAGCTCAAGCAGATCGCCCGCATGGACCGCATCGCCGCGCCCGAGGCCGCGGCGGCGACGGTGGAGTTTTCCTTTCCGCAGCCCGAGCCCAGCGGCCAGCGGGTGATCACGCTCGAGGGTGTGAATTTTGCCTACGGGGAGAACCCGGTGTACCGCGGACTGGATTTCCAGGCCGAGCGCGGCGACCGCACGGTGCTGGTCGGCCCCAACGGCGCGGGGAAGTCCACCCTGCTCAAGCTCCTGGCCGGGGTGCTCACCCCGCAGGCCGGACAACGCACCACCGGACTGCGGGTGAAGATTGGTTATTTCTCCCAGTACCGCAGCGAGATGCTCGATGCCAGCCGGACCGTGCTGGAGGAGGTGTTCGACACACCCCGGCTGGTGCGCGAGACCGACGTGCGCGCCCTGCTCGGATGCTTCCTCTTCCGCGAGGACGACGTGAAGAAGCGGGTGCGGGTGCTCAGCGGCGGCGAGAAGAGCCGCCTGGCGCTGGTGAAGCTGCTGCTCGATCCGCCCAACTTCCTGCTGATGGACGAGCCCACCACGCACCTGGACATGGGCAGCATTGATGCCGTCATCACCGCCCTGAGCGAATTCACCGGCGCGCTGATCTTCATCAGCCACGATGTGTATTTCATCCGCGCGCTGGCGACCAAGGTGATCCACGTTCACTCGGGAAAGCTCACCCCCTACGCCGGCGGCTATGATTACTACCTGGAGAAGTCCAAGGCGGTGAACGCGCGCGCCGCGCTGACCTCGGGACTGCAGAATGCACGCCCGCCCACGCCCCTGCCGGCTCCTGCGGCGCCGGCGTCAAAGCCCGCGGCCAAGGCGGCTCCCGCTCCGGCCCCGAAGGATGGACGCTCCCAGAAGCAGCGCCGCGAGGAGGAGGCTGAGGCCCGCAAGCAGGTCTCGGCGCAGCGTCGCCTGGTGTCGGGGATCGAGGCGGACATCGCCCGCCTTGAAGAGCGCCAGGCCGCGCTGGCCGCAGAGCTTCAGCAGCCCGCCACCTACACCACCCCCGGCCGCGCCGTGGCCATCAACACGGAGTTGAGCCAGATTGCCTCCGAGATCGGCGCGAAAACCTCCGCGTGGGAATCTGCTGCCGGACGTCTGGAGTGGCTGGAGCGCAGCGAGGCACCGTGAGGCCTCGCCTCCCGGCTGCGGGTGCAGATCCGGGCATCCTGTTGCCTCGATGTTCGTCCACGGGTGGTGCGGACCTCCCGTGTTGTCGCTGTGGAACGGAACCCGCCCCTTCCGTCTGAATTCCAAAACCGGCCCTTAACCTGGACCCCGGTTCGGTGCATGCTTCGGAGACCATGATCTCCCGGACGTCCCGCAATGCCTGGCACCATGTCCTGAACGGGGTGCTGCCGGTCCTGATGCTGACCGGATCAGGGCTGAAGGCCACTCCGGACACCCTGCCCACCTCCGGACGACTCACTCGAATCCTCGACGGACCGATACCGGCACTGGGTTCCCGCTCCGTGAATCCCGTGGTGGCACCATTCACCGTCCCCTTCCGGGCCCGGGTGGTCACCGGCGACGGATCCCAGGCGACGAACTACAGCCTGCACGTGGGGTCGGCGGTCCATCCGGCCCCGGCTCTGCCGGGCGGAGGCAACCAGGGCTATCACCTGGTGGTGCTGACCCGGTCCACGCTCAGCCTGATTTCCAGCGCCAGTTTCCCGGCAACCCTCTCCGGGCTCTCCGACCTGGGTATCGCCCTCCAGTCGGCGACATCCTCGGAACTGGTGGTGCTGTACTCCATGGGACCCACGGTGGTTTCCATGTCCATCGAGCAGGCCTCTTTCACAGCAGGCGCCATCCAGCAGGTGGGCGGCGCCGGCAGCGCCTTCTTCGACGTGGGTTCCCTGACCACCGCGGGCGCCTACCTGCTCATCGGCAACAACGGCCTGTCCACCGCCACCGCGCTGGAACTAAGCAGTCTCGTTGTTCCGGAAACCACCGGCTCGGTGGAGGCGTCCTTCGTCCAGGACATCCCGGGCAACTATTTCCCGGCCTTCCGGAGCTTTGTAACGGTCCGCACCTCGGCGCTCCTTGCAGGCGCCCAGGGCGGATTCCACCTGGTGGTGGCGCGGCGGGACGCCCTGGACCAGGTGTCCACCAACGCCTCGGTGGTGCTGCACAACGGCTCCTATGCCACGGCATCCAGCCAGGCGGACTCCGAGACGGACCGTCTCCTGGCCGATCTCAACGCCCTTGCCGGCCCCATCGGCAGCGGCCAGGCCTTGGTCATCCTGGCGGGCCTCCACGCACCGCCGGCGCCCGCCGGGTCCAACACCTTCCAGGTGATCGGACTGCTGAACGAACTGGGCGGCGTGGGGGACCTGCTGAACCTGACCCCCGCCGGCTATTACTCCTTCATCGGCCATGCGGAACCGTCCGGCGCGACGCCCCGTCCCGCCGAGAACCGGTCCTGGGCCCTGCCGGCCGGCGCGGCGGGGACCGTGAACCTCACCAGCGTGATGCATCCGGACCGGCAGGGGCTGTTCACCTCATTGGCTTCGGACACCGTGGGCGGCGTGGACTACCGTCTCTACGAGGTGGCCCTGAGCAAGCCGTCCGCGTGGCCGGTCGCCCCCGATGCCGGCGACGGACCCTGTACGCCCGAAGATGAGCAATGCATCGGCTATCAGTGGATCAGCGCGTATATCACGGCGGATCCCCGCATTGTCAGCATCCGGGACACCTACATCCTTGCGGACAGCCAGCAGACCCTCGGCATCTATTACACCCGGCTTGATGAGCTGACGTACGACCAGGTGCCCAGCGGCCTGTTCTCCAAGCATACCTTCGACACGTTGAAGCCTCAGCTCCTCACCGAACTGGAGGCCGCCGCCCAGGTGCAGGGCCTGTACACCGACTACAACTCGCTGGTGTCCGAGGCCTTTGCCGCGCAAACCGGGACGCTGATCTCCACCTACGCGGTGATCGAAAGCAGCATCGCTCCACCGCCCAGCGCCGGAGCCTCCTACGAAACGGACATCGTCCTCCGCACCCTCGCCATGGCGGCCGTCACCATGGACCCGGACCCGGTCAGCCGGGCCGCCCTGGGAGTGGTCAGCGCCGGAATGTTCCTCGGGGATTCGCTGAATCGCACGCCGGCCGGAGCAAGCACCAGCGTGATTCTCGCCACGGAGGGCGAACTGGCCAGCGCAATCGTCCAGCAGTTCACCAACAACGCCCAGGGCATCGCGATGATCTTCACCGACATCCTGTCCAACTGGGACAAGCTGCAGCTCGTGGGCACGCTGGCCCAGGGACCGGCGGCTCCCGGGAACGGATTCGCCTGGCTCGACGGCACCCAGGCCCGGGTTGTCGCCGGCCTGGTCCCCACCTTTCAGCGATCCTACGCACGAGCCCTGCTTCCGCTGGTTTACCAGTACGTCGTGTTCCAGGGCGTCCCATTCTCGCGGCCGCAGGACTACAACTATCAGGGAGAGTGCGGCCCAAAATCCTGTCTCTGCATCCGGGATCTCTATGATCCTCCGTCGTTCACCTACCGTGCCTCCGATGGACCTCCCAATTACTTCATCACGATGCTGGCCACTCCGGACAAGCGGTATCCCAACGCCGAACTGATGCAGACCCAGCTTCCGGGAATGGGAGTGTATCTGCCCGACCTCTTCAACCGGACCGGCATGTGGAGCGGCGTCTTCAAGTCCGT
>JAFLEG010000222.1 GCA_017302195.1 Verrucomicrobiota bacterium | reverse complement strand
CCCGGCGATCTTCATCGGCTCGCCGAGGGCATGCCGGGACTTGTCAATGACGATCATCCGCACGTGGGCCGTCTCCTCGACGTTGAACTTGTTGGTGTTCAACTCGTAGTAGCGCTCGATCTTGCGCGGCGAGATGAACACGTTCTGGTTCACGTTCTTGACGGTTATCTGCGAGATGATGAAGGAGTCGCGCTGCTCGTTCCAATAGTCCTGATAGCTCTCCCCCACCTGACGCAGGGTCTTCATGAGGGTCAGCCGGTCGCCGAACATCCGCCGGGTCTGCTCATCCACCCAGTCGTTGATGATGCCTTCCGGCATGTTGTATCCGGCGGTGGAAAACTCATCGAGGATCAGGTACCGCTCGACCAACTGCTCCAGGCTGTCCCGCATGATTTCCTGGCGGCGCTGGTAGAACTGGTCCGGACGCGCCATGAACTGCCGCCGTGCGGCCTCGATGGCGCGGGCGGCGTACTCCTCCACCGACTTCACGGTGATCACATGGGAGTTCACCACCGCGGCCACGCCGGTCACCGGGACGCTGGGGCCGACGGTGGACCGGCCAGGCGTCGCGGACGGGGTGTCCTGTCCGAAGACCGCGATCCCGCCCCAACCCAGGCAGAGGGCCAGAAGTCGCGTCCGCCACGATTCCAAAAACTGCCGCCGCACGTGCATCCCCTCCACGCTACGAACTCCGGTGGAGCGTGTCCAATCCGGAGCCGGGCCGGGGGCGGGTCTCAATGGATTGTAGGGGTGACCACGGATCCATGCCGCAGCCTTCCAGGCGATGACACCGCAGAGGCACCGAGACGCAGAGAACGACGGTGCCGCCGTGTCGAATTGCCGTGGTGGCGATTCCACCCGCGCACGGCTCGGCAGCAGGCCCCGCCCTGCCCTACCACGACCGACTGAACCTCATCCTTCATCCCTCATCGTTCATCCTTATCCGTCCGGGACTATCGCCGGAAGGAGGCGGCGAAGTCGTCCGGGGTCACGGCGCGGACCTCCTTTCGATGTCGGGATGCCGCGATGAGGTCGCCCAACTGGCGCTCCCAGGCGGCGCCGTCCAGCGGGAGGTCCACCGTGGCCTCGAGCAGCGAGGAGTGGACGATGGCGTTGGCCAGTTCGACGGAACGCAGGCCGTCGGACCCCGGGGCGATCAGCGGCGCGCCATCGAGCACCGCCGCGGTGAAGTTCTCCATCAGGGCGGCGTGCGGTGCCGCGGCGTTGTCGAAGGGGATCTGTTCGTCGGTGGTCTCGGGCTTGCTGAACCCCACGGTGGCCGTCCGGCTCCATTCCAGCGCGTCGGTCGCATTGCGGGTCAGCACCAGTCTCTGGTTCTCCAGCACGAGTCGGCCGCGCGATCCGGCGATCTCCAGGCGGTTGGTGCCCGGGGCCTCGCCGGTGCTGCTTAGGAAAACGCCGCTCGCGCCGTCGGCGTACTCCAGATAGGCCGTCACCTGGTCCTCCACCTCGATGGCGTGCCATTGCCCCATGCGGCAGAATCCGCGGACCCGGGCCGGCATGCCCAGCAGCCAGGTGAGCACGTCGAGGTTGTGCAGGCACTGGTTGAGCAGCACCCCGCCGCCCTCCCCCTTCCAGGTGGCCCGCCAGCCACCGCTGGCGTAGTAGGTCTCGGTGCGAAACCAGTCGGTGTTGATCCAGGTCACGCGCTGCAGACGGCCCAGTTCGCCGCGCTCCAGCAGGTCGCGGATCTTCGCGTACCGGGGCTCCACGCGCTGCTGGAACATCCCCGCCAGGATCTGCTTGGGGTGGCGCGCGGCGCACGCCAGCAGCCGTTCGGCGTCCGCCTTGTGCGCGGAGATCGGCTTCTCGACCATGACGTGCAGGCCGGCCTCCAGCGCGGCGATGCCCAGCGCGGTGTGCTGGTAATGCGGCGTGGCGATCAGCACGGCGTTCACGGTGCCGGACCGGATCAAGGCTTCCGCATCGGTATAGCCCGCCAGGCCCTGCTCCCGGTACGGGACCAATTTGGACTCCGTGGTCGCGCAGACGGCCGTGAGTTCACAACGAGGCACTCGGCCTTCCAGCAGGTACGTGGCGTGGTGGCGCCCGATGTTGCCGAGTCCGATCAATCCGAGTCGCAGCGGCATGGTGGATAATGTTGCGGCAGGAGGGGATGTCGCGACAGGGCCGCGGTCCCCGTACCCTGGTCCCGGTTCGTGGTTCCGCCTGCAGTGTGGCGGGGGACACGCACCGGCACGAGAAAATCCCCCGGCAGAGGTGGCCACACCGGAGTCACCCCGAAACCCCGGGTGTCGTCCTGCCGTTCGGCGAGTTGGCTCCCGCCCCTCCATGGTGTCCGCACCGCTCACGCCCCGGCAGGATTCCAGAGGCAAATCCCTCCTGCGGCGGTCCCGCCGGTCCTCAGAACGTCAATCCAAAGCCGATCTGGACATAGGGTGTCCCACTGCATTCAGCGCGTTGTGGTCCGCCCCGCTGAAGTCCTCGAAGTCGCTGTAAACGCCCGGAAACACTTCGAGCCGCGCCCGCCACCCTTCATGGAAGAACCAGTCGAAGCCGATCACCGCTGCGGCCGATTGCAGCGTCTCCGGGATTGGGACGCCGGAAGGCACGCCCGCCTGGACGCGCTGCCACTGGCCGCCCAGCAGCCAGTGGAAGCGTTCGGACTGCGTCACGGATTGGATGTAGGTCGCATGATAAAGGGTCGTGTCCAGCTCACCGAGTCCGACCCCATCCTGACGCACCTCCGTTGGAAACGAGTAGCTCACACTCGCCGAGGGCCAGGCTCGAAACCATGGGTTCTCGACGTTCGATGCAAAGCCTTCCACCGGTTCGGCGCCGCTCGCCGCGTGGAGGGCACCTGACGCCAGGGCCATGGCGAGCAGCGACCCACGGGACTGACTTCGGAGCGGGCATCCCTGCCCGAATCCTTCGGTGAGGCGCGACTGCGTTAAAGGGGGGAGCATTCGTTCGTCCCACTGGGTCGCAGATCACGTCGAACCCTTACTCGGTGCGGTAATTTCCCCGATCGGTAGGAGATTTCACCCCTCCATACCCAGGCGGCGACGCGGTAACCGTCAACGGACCACGGCTGGGACCCTGGTCGGTCCTCGTCACCCGCGTCCGAGGAATCCCCTCCTCGGACACCCACAGGCCCTGACAGGGCGGCCCGGCGTGGTAACGCATCACGGCCGTGGAGGCGTCCACCTCGATCTCCGTGTAGCTGACGGTTTCCGCATCGCTCCGGTGCATGCACATGGAGTACGGCCCCTGCCCGGGATCGTGGGAGGCATGCAACCGCCGGATCCACGGGATGGAACCGGCATCGGAATCCCTCCGCCGGCGATCAAAATCCGCGCCCCGCGTTCGTTGAACGCCTGGTTCATCATGGCCTGAGGAGAGCCATTGCCCGGGTTTCCATGAGTGCACTTCTCCGGACAGGACCCGGCAATCCCATCGCCACTGGAAGATCTGCTTCCGGCCGGGAAAGAAACCCATCACGCGAAAGGGATTCATCCGGGCGAGCTCCAGTCCTGTCAGCCGCGCCTCCATCTCTCCGGGCTGGGAGCAGCCACTCAGTGACGCGACCACCCCCCCCCGGGAAACGGTGGGCGGACTCGCCTTTAGTGGAACCGCGTACCAGTTGATCAGGGCAAAGGCCACTCCGGCATCGTTGACCGAAACCCAGGTCCCGCCCCCGGGTTCCCCGGGATGCAACACGGCGCGGCCCCCCACAACGAACCGTGCGGACGGGATACCGGTGGCCCGGGTCAGAAGTTCGTCGCGATTCATCGCCAGGCGGTAACCGCCACGGCGCGGCCAAAAGGTGACGGAACACATGGGTTCAACCTCGGGCGGCACCGGATCAGTCCGCGAGCGGACATGTGGCGAGACGCCGCCGGGTCTCACGCCAGAGATGCCAAAGCTGGCGGGGCGGCGTGGGCGTCGCTCCCTGTTCCCGATTGGCGGCACCGATGGCAAACACCAGCTCCCATTGCCGGAACAGGGTCGCGTAGGCCGTGCGCAGCGGGCAGCGCTCGTCGTAAATGCTCGTGGCCTCGGCGGCGGCGCCATTCAGTTCAAGGATCTGGAATCCCCGGCCCGCCCGAAGCTCCGACTCCGACTCAAAGCGCACATCGTAGCGGCCAATGAAAAAGCCTGGAACCCGCTGGGAGATCTCGTGGATCCGGGCCTCCAACTCCGGAGTCCACCAGCGCGCCCCATCGCGGAAGATGCAACCCTGCGCATGATTCCCGGCCTCGACCAATCGAAGCGACTGGCCCTGGGGCAGCACGTCGCCGCGGCGGTCGGCAAAGCGCGCCAGGTAACGATCGGCCAGATAGCGTGCCCTCGGATCCTCCCAAATGAGCTCCTCCAGGGTGTGCACGCCATCACCGGTGATGGCCGGGAATACCTTCTCGGTGATGGCAAACAGACGGCCGCGGGCCTCGTGTGGAAAGCGGTAGTAGAACAACCCGGCCTCGAACGGACCGGGGACATGGCGCTGCACCACCAACGCGGCGCAATTCTGCTCCAGGCATCGCGCGGCTTCGGCTGCGTTGCGGATCAACTTGACCCCAACGCCCCGCTGGCCGACGTCGGGTTTCAGGATGTAGGGATACGACAGCCGGTTCGTCTCCCGAAGCCGTTCCAACGCGGTGCGCCGTTGCCTGGCATCGCCCGGGGGCAACAGCCAGGCCTCGGCGGTAAAGACAGGACTGCCAGAATGAAGCTGCTCCAGGGTGTGGAACTTCGATTCCCCCACAAGACCGCCGGTCAGGATGCCGGGATTCGCCGCGCTCGGCAGCGTCAGGCTGCGATACTTCAGGGCCAGCCGGACGTAACATAGGCCCACGGGCAGATAGAAGAGCCATGCCGGCCAGAATTCCCAACGCAACCACCGTCCCGCCATCGCACGCATCCTCCGGAAGGCGGTGCCCTGGAACATCCGGGGAATCCACCGAAGGGCCAGGCTGCCCAGGATCACGCCCATCAGCACCCACGCCCCGCCGTTCCAGCGCCGCAGCCACTCACCCAGTTGCGGCCCCACGACGTGTGCCAGGGTGAAGATGCCCGCGGTCCAGACCGCAACGACGGCGCCGGTCACCAGGAGGAAGCGATGAAATGGAACGCGAAGGAAGCCGGCGGCGAGATAGGTCGGAAGCCTCGTGCCCGGCACGAAACGGCTGCTGACCAGCAACCAGGTCCCCTTCTCCGAAAACCACCGTTCACTGCGCGCAATGGACCCGGGGGATGCAAACCGCGACGCCCAGGAACGCCTGAGCAGTGACCGTCCGAAGGTGCGTGCCCCCAGGTACAACAGGGCGTCCCCGAACCAGATGCCGAGGAAGCAGCCCAAAAATCCGACCCACCCGCCCAGCGCACCCGTGCTGGCCAGCACGGCGGCGGTGACCGTGGGAACGTCCTCCTGGAGAAAGGTCGCCAGTCCGAGCGTCATGGCCTGCGTCACCGGCGCCCACCGGGCGAAGTCCAGCGGCAACCCTGGGAAGCTGTCCGGAATCATGTGTGGGGGCGCTCGGCTGCCGCGAGGCTCCTGCGGTGAGCCACCGTGGACGGCGCGACGCCGAAGTGGGGCGGCAACGCCGCGCCCATCAAACGGGCCATGACCGAGATGATGGCATAGTGGTGGATCCCGTGGGCGACGGCATAGACGAGTTCGCGTCCCAGGCTGGACCGTGTCACGGGTGAATCGCCGTGGTCATAGCTGACTTCGCAGCGGGCGGACACGGGCGTGGTCAGCACCCCGGGATCCACCTGCTCCAGTTCCATTCGCACGCGCCGCAGGACGCCGAGGGCATATTCCGGATCACCTTCGATCCGGGGATCCCGGTCCCGGTGATCATAGTCCACCAGGTCGGAATCGAGGCCGCGCAACAGGCTCGTAAAGTGATCCAGGCAGTGTCGAACGTGCCCTCCAATGGTGCCATGGAACGCAGCGGGCAGCCTCCGGACGTAGTGCTCGGCGGACAGAACCCCCAGCAACGCCTCTCCCTGGCGGAGGATATCGCCCGCGGCGGCAAGGATCCGGAGAGCCTCGGGGTTCCCGAGGGAACCGGAGGTCCGGACCGGTTCCTCGCTGCCGGCCGTCAAGGGGGCCGAAGAGTGCACTCTGGATAACTCGGGGGCGAGGGTCGTGGTCATGGTGTGGAACGGCGTGGTGCGATCGGCACCCGGTTGCGTCGTTTGGCCCGCGGACTCCTTACAGGATTGCCGATGCACCTGGACTCCTCGGCACCCGAGAACTTCAAGAACAGCGTCTGCTCCAGGATCGCGGCGGCGACCCACGCGGGCTCCTCACCCGACCTTTTCGCACCGCAATCGGGCCTTGAGCCGTTCCCTGGCTTCGGCGGCGAGACGGACCTCCGTGCCGAGGTTCGGGATTTTCTCCCCGAGCTGACCGGCCGCCTCGTGCAGGACGTCGAGCTGGCGAAGGTAGCGTTCACAGGCATCGCAGATGGACAAATGCACCCGGACTCGCAGGCGAACCCAGGGGCTCAGGTTCTTTTCGAAACGGCGGGAGGCGAGCCGCGCCACCTGCCGACAGGACGGCGTCAATGCGGCAAGCACCACGACCGAACGCCACTTCAGCCAGCGCAGGACGGACTTCATGCGTCCCCCTCCCCTTCACCACGAACGCCGAACCAGTTCGTCTCCAGGCATCGTCGCAACGCCAGTCGTGCACGGTGAAGCATCACCCAGAGATTGTTGGGGGAGATGTTCAGTGTCCTGCAAATTTCCTCGCTGGAGAGGTCGTCCACCTCCCGCAGCAGGAACACCCGGGCCACCCGGTCCGGCAGCTTGCCCGAGCAGCGGTGGAAGACCCGCCAGAATTCCTCACGGTCGAGTGCCGCCCCCGCCTCCTCCCATTCCGCGGGCGCACGCGCCGCGTTCCAATGATCCGGAAACGCCAGGTTCTCGAAGGTCTTGCCCTCCTCCTCGCCATAGAACTCCAGGTCGGAGAAATTGGTCTCCCTTCCCGCCTTGCGGAAGTGGTCCAGCAGCTTGTGCTTGAGGATGCCGGTCAGCCACGAACGTTCGCAGGAGCGCCCAAGGTAACGGTCGCTGCTGCGGAGCGCGGCGAGAAGCGCCTCCTGGACAAAATCCTCCGCCCGGGCCCGGTCGCGCAACCGGGA
>JAFLEG010000221.1 GCA_017302195.1 Verrucomicrobiota bacterium | reverse complement strand
GAAGATCGGCGGGGACTTGCGAACTCATGGCGGGACGAGGGTGAAAACTGGGTGGGACCGGGTCAATCAGGCTTTCCGGTAAATGGGCTTGCGCACGATCTCGGCCGGGTAACGGCGACCGCGAATCTCGATCTCAATCCGCGTCCCGGGCGCCGCGGATGCCGCCGGCAGGTAGCCGAGACCGATTCCGATGCCCAGCGACGGGCTCTGGGTGCCGCTGACCACCTGCCCGGTGAGTCCGTCCGCGGCGTGGATGAGATACCCCGGACGTGGCGGCGCCGACTTGTCGGTCATGCGGAAGGCGACGCACTTGCGCGCCACGCCCCCGCTCTTCTGCGCCCAAAGCACCGGGCGTCCCACAAACTCCCCCTTGTCGAAGGAGACGAACGCGCCCAGGCCGGCCTCGATCGGCGTGGTGTTCTCGTCCAGTTCGTGACCGTACAGCGGATAGCACACTTCGGTGCGCAGGGTGTCCCGCGCTCCCAGGCCGCAGGGCTGGAGGCAGCCGACGTGCCCGACCGCCAGGGTCCGGTCCCACAGGGCTTCGATGCTCCCCGCAGGAGCCACCGCCTCAAAGCCATCCTCGCCGGTATATCCGGTGCGGCCCACCCAGACCGTCTCGCTGCCAAAGCGCCAGGCGCCGATCTCATTCTTGCGCAGTTCGGTCACGCGCGACACGGCGGCGCCAGCCTCGGACGGCCCGCCAAACACCTGCTCGATGAACTGCACCACCCGGGGCCCCTGGATCGCCACCGCCCCGAAGCGCTCCGAGGCCGGATCCACTGTCACCCGGTCGCGCCCGGCAAACGTCTCATGACGCGTCCGGAGCCACGCCACGTCGGCCTCGATGCGGGAGGCATTGATGATCAGGAGATAGTTGGAGGCCCCGAGGCGATAGGCATAGAGGTCGTCCACCGTGCCCCCGCGCTCATTGCAGAGATGGGTGTACTGCCCCTGCCCGTCCGACAGCTTCCGCAGGTCATTTCCCAGCACCCCGTTGAGGAAGGCTTCGGCGTCCGGGCCCGCCACGAACACCTCGCCCATGTGCGAGATGTCGAACAATCCCGCGGCGCGCCGCACGCAGAGATGTTCATCCACGATGCTCGAGTACTGGACGGGCATTTCCCATCCGCCGAACTCGATGAGCTTTCCACCCAGACGCTGGTGGGCGGCAAACAGGGGCGTCCGTTGAAGGGCCATGGGAGCGACGGGATCGGGATCAGCCCCACTTCTCGGTCTTCATCTGCTCCTTGGGCAGTCCGAGGTCGCCGGTCACCAGATGCTCGACCGCGCCGACCATTTCGTTGGTGCCACAGGCGTAAAAGACCGTGTTCGCCGGGTCGTCCACAAAGCTCCGGACCCACTCCGGGGTGATCCGGCCGCGGCGTCCGGTCCAGGGATCTTCCGGCGTCAGCCGGGTGCAGGTGACCAGGAAGCGGAAGCGCGGATTCTTCGCCTCCAGCTCCTGGAACTCCCGGGCAAAGATGATGTCCTGGGTGGTGCGCACCGTGTAGAGCACGGTGATGCGGGTATCGAGGTTGCGGGCGGTCGCCTCACGCACAAATCCGCGGAACGGCGTCACGCCCGAGCCGCCGGCGACGCAGATCAGGTGTTTGCCGGGCGGATCGAACACCGGCAGGAAGCGTCCCGCGGGCGGGATCACCGTCATGCGGTCGCCGGCCTCGGCCCAATCCACCACGCTGGTGCCCATCTTGCCGTCCCGCTTCACCGTCACCTCATAGAAGCCGCGGTCGAGTCCGCAGGAGCTCAGCGAATAGGCCCGCCGGTACTTGGGCTTGTGGGGCCAGGCCACGGTGATGAACTGGCCGGTCTTGAACTCGCCGGGATCATACCCCTCGGGCCACTGCAGGCGCACGGTCTTCACGTCCGGCAGCTCCAGGGTCACGGACTCAATCAGCATGTCGGCGATAACTTTGGCCATGTGGTGATCAGTTCATCCCCGGCGGGTTCCGCCGGCCCGGCGATTTCGGGGGAAAACCCGTCGCGACGCAAGGGCGGGCTCCAGGCGGGCTCCGGATGCGGTGCCTCCCCCCATGCCCGGCCGCATGGGAACCGGATCCCCGGATCCTTCTCCCGCGCTGACGGATTGAGCCGGCAGAGAAACGGCGCCATCCTTGGCCCGGATGATCCGCCCCTCCCGGAGACGCTTCCTGTCCGTCCTGGCCCTGGCAGCACCGCTCGCAGCCGGGTGTGCCTCGGTGTCCGATGAGCCTCCCGTCGGCGTCCTGCTCTCGGACATCGCCCCCGGACAGGGCGGCGGTGTGGGCGATGCCCCGCTGCTGCTGGTCGTCCGGCTGGAGAATGCCTCCCCGGAACCCATCACCATCGAGGGCGGCAGCTACCGGATTCGCCTCAACGGGACCGACATCGGGCGGGGACTGTCCAATGAAACGCTCCCGCTGGACCGACTCTCCACCGCCACGGTCACCGTGCCGGTGCACCTGAGCACGGTGCGGCTGCTGGGATCACTCTACCGGATCCTCAACTCGAGTCAGGTGAGCTATCAACTGGACGCTACCCTCTACGTGCAGCGCGGATCACGTTCCCGGAAATACCGTGTGTCCCGGGAGGGAGCCTTGGACCTGAACGAGGTGCAGCAGATCCTGAAGGGCCTTGGTGGTCCGCCCGCCGGGACCCCGTAGCCGACTTCCCGAAACCCTGCGGAACACCGGTGGGGATCGCTGGGAGCCTGGGTTCCCGATTGCGGATCACCGACACGATCCGGGTGCTGCGCCTTGCTCCGTGACTCTGTGTCTCCGTGTCTCTGAGGTGCCATCCCCCCGGGATTTGTGGAATGGCTCAGGCGACGACCAAATGCCCCTTCAGGACCCGCAGGGTGCGGCGCACACCCTGCGGTCCGACCCTGGACCCGTGCCCCGGGCCGCGGTCATCCATGAAGGCCACGTACGATCCGGGCCCAAAGAACGTCTCCTTCAATTGTCCGGGCGGTCCCACCAGTACCGCGAATCCCCCGTCATGGACCTGCTGCACATAGGTCACCGGACCATGCTCCGGATCATGGGCAGCATTATGGAGCTCCCGCACCGCACCGGCCGGCATCTCCTGCTCCAACGACTTCAGGACGCGACGGTCCAGTTCCCCGGAATCCATGGAGATCTCCACAATGCGGGAATGCCAGGGCTCGACGGGTTCGCAGCACACAACGCTGACAGGGATTCTGGTCATGGCGACGAGCCTGACCGTCGCCCGAGGCGGTGTCAGGCCCGCAGTTCCACGCGGGGCGCGTCATCCAACTGCGGCCACGGGTTGACATTTCAAACAACCGTTTCAAACTCGCGATTGAAATGAGCGTTTCACGCGGTGCAGACCCGGGAATCTCGCACGCCGCCACGCGGCGGGCGCTGATGGATGCCGCCGCGGAGGTCTTTGCCGAACATGGCTTCCGGAACGCCACGGTCCGGGAAATCTGCCAGCGGGCCGGGGCGAATGTGGCGGCGGTGAACTACCACTTCGGCGACAAGGCGTCGCTGTACGCCGCGGTGCTGGCCGAATTGAGCCGCCTGGCGCAGGACCGGTTTCCCTCCGATGCCGGACTGGACGACAACGCCACCCCGCGCCAGCGCCTGACCGCCTTCATCCGGTCCTTTCTGCAGCGCGTCCTGTCCGAGGACCTCTCGGCCCGGCACGGGCGGATCATGGCCCGGGAGATGGTGGAGCCCACCGAGGCGCTGGACCGCATGGCACGGGACTACATCCAGCCGCAGGCCGACCTGCTCCGGGACATCCTGCGCGACCTGCTGCCGCCGGGCACCGATCCGGCGCTCACCCGTCTGTGCGGGCTGAGCATTGTCGGGCAGATTCTGTTCTACGCGCACTGCCGTCCGGTGCTGCAGCGCCTCCAGCCCGAGGGCGCGTTTGCCGTGCCTGAACTGGACCGGCTCGCGGAGCACATCACCCGCTTCAGCCTGGCCGCCCTCGACGCGCTGGGACGCCACAACGCCACCACCCCGCGGGGCCGCAGCGGGACCCGTCCGGCGCTCCCCCGCTGAGTCCGACTCCATCCATGTACCACCTCGCCCTCAAGATGCTGATCGCCGACCGGGCCAAGTACGCCATGCTGGTCGGGGGTGTGGCGTTCGCCTCCCTGCTGATGACCCAGCAGAATGGGGTGTTCCGGGGCCTGCTCGCCTGGACCACCTCCCACATGCGCAACATGCGGGCCTCCATCTGGGTGGTGGAGAAGAACGTGGAGCAGGTCAATGAGACCAAGGCCCTCCGCGATACCGACGTCAACCGGGTGCGCTCGGTCTCCGGTGTGGATTTTGCGGTACCGCTGTACATCAGCGTGCAGAAGGCGCGCGCGGCGGACGGCTCCGACAAGCCGATCCAGTTGGTGGGCCTCCACGGCGCCACCCTGGTCGGACGTCCGCCGGACGTGGTGCGTGGCGACCTGGAGGATCTGCGCCTGCCCAATGCCGTGTTCATTGATGAACTGGCCGTGCAGCGCCTGAGCATCGGGCGGCCGCGTCCCCTCGACATCGGCGACACCTTCGAGATCAACGATCGCGAGGCCCGCGTGGTGGGCATCTGCCGCACCGAGCGCCAGTTCTTCGGCTACCCCTACGTGTTCACCACCTATGACCAGGCCCTCCAGTACGCGCCCCGGCAGCGCAAGATGCTGTCCATGATCCTCGCCGAACCCAAGCCGGGCCTGACCGCCGAGGCGGTGGCCCGGACCATCGAGGCCGAAACCGGGCTCCGGGCGATGACGGTTCCGGAGTTCTCCGTCGCCACCGTGGCCTTCATCTGGCGCAACACGGGCATCCCGGCCTCGTTCATGACCACGATCATTCTCGGATTCATCGTCGGCATCGCGGTGTCGGCCCAGACCTTCTACTCCTTCGTGCTGGAAAACCTGCGCAACCTCGGGGCCCTGAAGGCCATGGGCGCCACCAACGGCCTGCTGGCACGACTGCTCCTGTTGCAGGCGCTGACCGTGGGCCTGGTCGGCTACGGCATCGGGGTCGGGCTGACGGCCATGTTTGGCTTCGCCGTGCTGCCGATCGGGCAGCCGCCCTTCATCCTCGATTACACCAGTCTCACCATCACCGGCACCGCCGTGCTGCTGATCTGCTGCATCGCCGCGCTGCTGGGAATCCTGAAGATCTCGCGGCTGGAAGCCGCCATCGTCTTCCGCGCCTGACCCCGCTCCATCCCCTGTCGCCTGCCCACTGCCCCATGTCCGTGGCCGCTGCCAACGAACTTCTGACCGCCACGTCCCCTCCCGGGACTGCGGCGGTGCGTGTTGCCGGCGTGACCAAGACCTATGGCACCGGGGACAGCCGGACCGTGGCGCTGAAGGCCGTGGAGTTTGAGGCCCGTCCCGGCGAACTGCATCTGGTCATCGGCCCCAGCGGCTGCGGCAAGACCACCCTGCTGTCGGTGGTGGCGGGAACGCTGGCGTGGGATTCCGGCGAGATTGAGGTGCTGGGCACCCGGCTCAATGGCATGAAGGATTCCGCCCTCGCCGCGTTCCGGGGACGGCACATCGGCTTCATCTTCCAGCAGTTCAATCTGATTCCCACGCTGGACCTGGTGGAGAACGTCAGCGTGCCCCTGCTGCTCAACGGCGTCCGCCGGGCGGTGGCGGAACGGCGGGCGGCCGAGGTGCTGGCCCGGGTCGGGCTGGCGGAGAAGGCGCGGCGGCGTCCGAAGGATCTCTCCGGCGGGCAGCAGCAGCGCGTGGCCATCGCCCGGGCGCTGGTGCACGAGCCCCGGCTGATCATCTGCGACGAGCCGACCAGCGCCCTGGATTCCCGGACCGGACACACCATCATGGAACTGCTGGCTGACATCGCCCGCACCCCCGGGCGCTGCGTCATCCTGGTGACCCATGATCCGCGGACGTATGGCTTTGCCAGCCGCATCACCGAGATGGAGGACGGACGGGTCCGGCAGGAATTCTCCGGGCAGGCCATCCAGGACTTCATCGCCACCCACCACTGATCCCCCATGCTCTTCCGACGTTTCAGCTTCTACTTCGCCGTGGCCGGCATCGCGGCGGCCGTGGCCCTGATCCGGCGCACGGACCGCCGTCCGCCGGCGCCAGAACCGGTCTCCGCCCCGGCCCGCTCGCCCTACGAGCACTCGGTGGCGGCCACCGGATTGATCGAGGCGGCGCGTGAGAACGTGCGCATCGCCTCCCCGAAGCCGGGCCTGGTGACCCGGGTGCCGGTCAAGGTGGGCGACGCGGTCCGCTCCGGGGATCCGCTCTTCCAGCTCGATGACCGGGAGGCGACCTCGCGGGTCGCCACCATGGAGGCGCAGCTCGATGCCATGCGCGCCACCCTGGCGGCCGAAGAGGTGGCCCTGGCGGATGCCGAAGATCAGTTGGCGCGCTTCCAGAAGCTGCGCGACGACCGGGTCGCCACCGAGGAGGAACTGAAGCGACGATGGTTCGCCGTGGAGGGATCCCGGGCCCGCCTTCAGAGCATCCGCGCACAGATCAGCGCGGCGGAGCGTCAATTGGAGCAGGCCCGAACCGACGTCGCCATCCTGACCGTGCGCGCCCCCCGGGACGGGGAGCTGCTCCAGGTCAACGTGCGCCCCGGGGAGTTCGCCCCCGCCGCCGTGCTCCCCGAACCGCTCATGCTGCTGGGCGACGTGGGCAAGCTCCAGGTCCGGGCCGATGTGGACGAACAGAATGCCATCCTGGTCGAGCCCCGATCCGCCGCTCTGGCCACGCTCAAGGGCAATGCCGCCCTCCAGATGCCCCTGCGCTTTGTCCGCGTGGAACCTTATGTTGTGCCGAAGCGCAGCCTGACCGGCGACAGCCTGGAGCGCGTGGACACCCGCGTGCTTCAGGTGATCTACGAATTCGATCGCCCCAGTTTCCCGGTGTACGTGGGGCAGCAGGTGGATGTCTTCATCCAGCGCCGCTCCACCAACATCGCCTCCGCAACCCCGGTGTCCCCTTCGTCCTCCCCCGCCTCTCCCTCGTCCCCATGAACTCCCGACTGCTGTTGAACCGATTGTTCCTGTCCGCGGCCCTGGCTCTGACACTGCCCCTGGCCGCTCAAACCAACGCGCCCGCCCCGTGGCCCAGCCACCCGCTCTCCCTGAACGAGGCGCTGGAGGTCACCCTCCAGCAAAGCCCGCTGATC
>JAFLEG010000220.1 GCA_017302195.1 Verrucomicrobiota bacterium | reverse complement strand
CCGGAAGCCTTCGCCAGGGGCGGCCTGGGAACCCTGGTGCCGCCCGAGGATGTCGGTGCACTGGCGGCGGCCATGGCTGCGATGGCTGCAGCGCCGGAGCGAGGTTCCCCCGAGCGCCAGGCGGTCCACGACCGCGTGGCCGCCCGCATGGCGCTCTCGCGACATGTGGAGGACGTCCTGGCGGTCTATCGCGGGGTGCTGACGCGTTGAACCGGTCCTCATTGCCCGAACCGGCGGGCAGGAATGGGCGTTCAGGGACCCGCAGTGCGTCCGTTGGAGGGGGTCCGTACGACGCGCTGAAAACGCACCCCACCCCCTCGGGGAGTCGTGCATCCGGTCTGCCTTCCTGCTTGAGACCGGGAAGTGCCGCAGGTGTGATTCGGGCGTTCCGTCCGCTCCTTGGGCATCGGCCGGACCGCATGCCGGCCACCGCCACCACCACGGACAGCATTGCATCGAGAGCGGGGGATGGACATCGGGATCCCGTCCCTGGCGTCGCGGCCAGCTACACCTCGCTGTCGCTGTTCCGGCGGTGGTTTGCCGGCGGCGGCGTTCCGGCGCTGATGTATCACAAGCTGGGCCCGCGTCCGAAGGGTGTCCGGTTGCGCGGGCTGTACGTGGACGCCGCCCTGTTCCGCCGGCAACTGGGTGAACTCGCCGCGTCCGGCTATTCGACGGTGTTTCCGGAGTCCTGGACCGACGAGGACACCGCGGATTCGCGCCGCATCGGCCTCACCTTTGACGACGGGTTTGAGAACGTGCTCCGCCACGGGCTGGGACCGCTGAGCGTCCACGGATTCCAGGCCATCCAGTACCTCGTTTCCGGTCTGCTCGGGAAGACCAACGAATGGGAGCAACGCCAGGGGGAGGCGGTGGAACGGTTGATGGACGTCTCCCAGGTTCGCGAATGGCTGGGGGCGGGGCATCGCATCGGCGCCCACACCCGCAGTCACCCCTGGCTGACGCGGATTCCGCTGGCGGAGGCGCGGGAGGAAATCCGGTCCAGCAAGGCCATGCTGGAGGATGCCTTCGGCGTGCCGGTCCTGGATTTCTGCTACCCGTATGGCGACTGGAATCCGGCGGTGCGGGATGTGGTGATGGAGTCGGGGTTTCGCACCGCCTGCACCACGGCGTCCGGGTTGAACCGTCCCTCCGGCCACCGGTTCCAACTGCGGCGGCTGACCGCCCGCCACACCTCGCTTCAGTGGCGGACGCTGGGTGCCTGGCTTCGCCTGCTCTGGGCGCGCTGAGCGCTCAGTGCCGCAGCGTGTCGAACCACGCCTTGATGTCCAGCAGGGTGGGCAACGCGCAGTCCTGATGGTCGGCCGATGGTTCCGGATCCAGCACCGTGACCGTGACCCCGCGCGCTGCAAAGGCATCGCGGGCGGCGGTGGCGTTGGCCTGGGGCACATCCCGATCGGCCGCGCAGTGGTAGAGGCGCAGGGGGGCGCGCGGTGCCCAGTCCAGGAGGTCATTGCGGCGCAGCGCGGCCCGGAAGGGATGATCCGGATCGGAAGCCAACGCCTCGCGAGCTTCCGGCCGCAGGATCTCCAAGGGGTTCCGGGGCATCACCGCATTGACCTCCGCAATCTCATGGGTGCCATCCAGCAATGGAGGCAGCAGTGTGGCATAGGGTGCGGCCAGGTCGTCGGGGAACCCATAGACATCCCGCAGTCCGGTCAGCAGATACACCAGGTTGAACGGATTGGGCCGCGGGCGGCCGGAGAGGAAGTCCAGACGCGTGACGCCCGACAGATCATAAGCGCCGCCGCCGGCCGCGCATGCGGTCACCGGGAACTCCGCCGCATGATGCGCCTCGATCTCCCGCAGGGCGGCCAAGGTCGCGTGGCCTCCCTGCGAGTAGCCGGTCAGAAAGAGCCGCGGCCCGAACGGGATCCCCTCTGCGGACGCCAACGCCCGGGCGGCGCGCAACAGATCAATCACCGCGGAGGCGGCGCTGTCGGCGTGATGGTAGGGATGCACTCCAGGCGAATCTCCCAGGCCGAGGTAGTCGGGCAGCACGGCTGCATAGCCGTCGGTGGCGAAGGCCACGCCGAGCAGCCCCTCCAGATTGGCGCGTGACGGCACGTCGTCCCGCAGCAGCACGGTCCCGTGCTGGTAGCTGACCAGTGGCAACGGTCCGGGATGGTTCACCGGCACGGCCACCGCACCCGACGCCCGGGTGCGCAGCCGCTGGGCATCCACGGTTTCGTAGAGCACCCGGTACACATGGACGTCCCACTGGGCGAGCGCCGGAAATCCACCCAGGTCGAAGAGGAACTGGATCTCGCTCCGGTTCAGGGTGGCGGTGCGCGTCCACTCCAGCAGCCGCCCGCGATCCACCGGACCGGGCTCCGCAACGATCCGGTAGAAGCGGCTTGCGGAGTCCGGTCGTCCATCCAGGACGCGGGTGGCCGGACTGGGCCATGGGACGCCAGGCACCGCCTCCCAGGGGGCATCCCCCAGGTCCGTCCGGCTTTCCAGGGTGTGACGGAGCTCCGGACTGCTGGCGGTCCAGCGGATCTCCGTGCCGGAATCTCCATACACCGGGGCCTGGACCGCCACCGAGGGCGGCACGGCCTGCGCGTGCCACGCCAGTGCGGCTGCGGCCAGCACCTGGCGCGTGGCCCGTGGAATCCAAGACTTCCCCATGTCCGAGGCTAGTACGGCAGCAGGGCCACGACACGGTAGTAAGTCTCCGGACTGTCGCTAGCCGGCAGTTCCATCGAGACCGGGCCGTCCACCTCGGGCCGGAAGGTCTGAATCACGTCCCATCCGCCGGTCTGCAAGGGGGAACTCCGTTCCAGCCGGTACACCCGGGAAGCCAGGGCGTGTACGGAGGCGGTGGATCCCTCCACGAAGAGCGCCAGCCGGCTCGCCCCATCGTTGGCCTTGGTGCCGGCCTCAAACTCCTGGGCCGCCGTGTAGCCATCGAGATCGGTGTCGCTGATGGCGTCGTCCGGTGAGTTCAGGTCCAGACCGTTGGCCTGCTCGTACTCGTCGGCCATGCCGTCGCGGTCGGTGTCTGCAACCAGTTCAATGACCACCGGTGCAAAGCCGGACCGCGCCCCAGGCTCCAGCCCCAGGGCCAGCAGCTCCCAGCGGGTCCGCGTCCCGGTCCCGGTCCAATCCACGGACATCGGAATCACGGCATTCACCGGCACGGATCCCAGATCCGCGATGGCGGCGCCCTCCACGGGATCGGGCAGGACCGGGCCCGTCGGAAGGTGCAGGACGAAGTTCGTCTCTCCGGCCACGGGCCCTACAAGCATCCGCGCCCCTTCGGCAAGCGGTCCCCGGTTCCGCAGCTCGAAGCCGAACCGGTAGGGCTGTCCCACCACGCCGCGGTCGAGGGCGATCCACTGGCCGGCCTCCTGGAAAAACCGCGGTGTCACCGGCTGGACCTCGAGCACGGTGGTGCAGCGTCCGTGTCCCCCCGACCGGTACCCGGCCTGAGCCTCGGCGGCGGTGACGGCCGTCCGGCGCAGGATCACCTCATCCAGATCGCCCACCCACGACGCCACGGCACCCCCACGACCGCCCAGTTCCAGCGGGGCCTCATTGGAGAGATCGCCCACGGCACTCAGGGGGCTCGGATTGCTGGTGGCCACGCCATCCAACCACACCGACAGCAGGGCATTTCCTCCCCGGTCGGCCGACACCACCAGGTGGTGCCACTGGCCATCGCGGACGTCCGGAAGGATGGGCAGGAACCCCGAGATGGCATCCGACCGCTCCCCATCCGCCAGCCGGACCACCACCCGGCCCTCCTCCACGCCGATCCCGTAGCCACGCGATCCCGCGGTCTCCAGGCCCTTGCCGAAAAGTCCGATGGAACGTCCGGCTTCGGGCGTGGTGCGGAACCACAATTCCATGGAGAAGCTCTCCCCAGCCTTGAAATCCAATGCCTCGGCATCCGGCACGCGGACCACGCCATCGCCGCCGCCAAGATGGAATCCAGTGGATCCCACGCGGCCCTCTCCCAAGGCGGCGGATCCCACCGCGGTTCCCGGATGCGCTCCCAGCGCGTCCAGGAAGTCCCCGGCGCCGCGCCACCAGGCCACCGTGCCTTCGCCCAGGTCGCTGCAGGGCTGGGCCAGTTCCTGGGTCACCGAGGCCCGGTTGTTGATCTGATTGAGCTCCAGCGGCTGGCGTGCGACCGACACTGTGGATACCACCCCCTCCGGCTTCGTGACGGGGGCCCCGAACCCTGAGGAGCGGGATGCCCGGAAGCGCATCGTCGCCACCCCCCCGGCGGGCATCTCCCCAAACTCGCCCACGATCTCCACCTGGGGTTCGGCCTGGGGCCGAAGCAGGGTCCGCACCCGTGCCGTGCCCTGGGACAGTTGCGGCGCGCCCAGCACAACGTTGAGACCGCCGCCATATCGGGGCGACAGGAGGACCGTGGCGGTCACATTCGACGACAGCACCGGCCCGGCGTTGGTCACCGTCACCTCAAAGGCACCCTCCACCCGGGGTGCGGCGAGCAGCTCGGGCGTGACCGTGAACTGCACCTGGAGGTCATCCACCACCGTCGGACGCATGGGGGCGCTCAAGCCGCGCCGGCCATTGCCGTCATCGGCCAGCAGCCGCACCACCGGAGCATAGCCGTTCAGGGTCAGATCCCCGGTCCACACCCCCGAGGCGAAGCCGGTCACGGCGTCCGGCGCCACCGGCAGCGGGACGGCATCCTCGAAGGGCAGCACCAGGCCCGGATTGGGGCTGCCGAAACCGTTGAACAGCGAGGCCGCCGCCACCCAGTCGCTGCGGCTGCGGGTATTCCGACTTTGGCCCGACGGCCGGATGAAGGTGGTGGGCGCGATCACTCCGGTGGTCCACGGATCCACCGCAGGCCCGGACCAGTCTTCATCCGTCAGCACCTTCGGCACACCGATCTGCTGCGGATCAGCCCCACCCGTGAAAAAGGTGTCGGCCACCGCTCCGGAAGCATCCGCGACGACCACGCCGATCGGCGGGTCCAGCTCGACCTGCTGCGGATTGGGCCGGGGCCAGACCAGATCCCCCAGGACCCGGAAGCGGGGAAAGGTGCCCGGAAGCTGGAACTGGTTCCGGACCACTTCCAGGCTGACCACCGCTGCGGGGGCCAGCACGGTGGTCGAGGGAATCACGAAAACAATCTGCGGTGCCGGCCAGCGGGTGACATCGTACAGGTGAATCTGCCAGCCGCTGATGTCCACCGGGTCCGGGGACACATTCTGGAGTTCCACGCCGCGCAGGGTGCCCACGACAATCTCCGTGAGGACCACGCTGCTGGGGGCCCCGGGGCCGGCGTAGCCGCGGACGGCCACCGCACCATTGAAGGCGCTCGCCACATCGCCGATGCCATCCCGGGCGGTCAACCGGGCGGCGAATGGGACGCCGGTGGTGGCCTCCGCCGGCACGGCGTCCCAGGTGAAGGAGCGCGCCAGCCCGGGCACGGCGTCATCATTGACGATGGTCCCGATGCCTGGAACCGGCGGGCTGACCACCGACGCCGTGGGCATCCGCAGCCCCTCCAGGTCGCTGAAGGTGACCACCACCGTCTCGTTGGGCTCCTCGCTGGTGTCCCCGTGGACCAGAACCTCGATCACCGCATTGGTCTGGCCGGGCGCCAGCTCCAGCAGTCCTTCCGCGGCGACATAGTCAGTGGGTGCCTTGGCGGAATCATTGGTGGTCGCGAAGCGAAGCCGGGCCGGCAGGCCCGACGGGCGGTCGAGTTGCACCTCGAAGCGCATGGGGGTGGTTCCCGAATTTCCTTCCGTGAGGATCAACGGCGCCACCCGCGCGACCGGCAGGGGCTCCGGACTCCGGATCACCGCCAGGGCCGTGAGGGTGCCCGCCCCTGCGCCCTCGGGCGTGCCCAGCGTCAGGCGGAGCGTCTCGTCGGTCTCATAGATGCCGTCCGCAGCCACCGGCACCCGCACCACCTGCCGGACTGTTCCTGGCAGGAACTCCAGCACCCCCGCCTGCGTCTCGTAGTCCGCGCCCGCGGTCGCCGTCAGCCCATCCGTCTGGTAGGCCACCCGCACCGTGCCGCGGCTCGGGGCGCTGAGGCTCACGACAAACTCCACCGGCTCCGGCTCGGTTACCGGGGCGGGCGCCGCCACGGACACCATCAGGGGCACCGCGCTGCCGGTGATCTCGACCCGGTTGTTCACCGACGACAGCTCGGTCTCCAGCCGCTGCACCGCTCCGGAAACCACGTAGTTCCCCGCCAGGAGGGGGCGAAGAACGAGCCGCACGTTTGCCGAGCCGGCGGCCGGGATGGTGCCCAGAGTGGCGCGCAGGACTCCGGCCAGATTCTCGACCGTTCCCTGGGAGGCCGTGGCGGATTGATACTGCAGTCCCGGCGGGATGGATGCGGTGAGAATCACCTGGGTGGACTCCGCCCGGCCCAGGGCCGCCACCGTCAACGTCACGTCCCAATCTTCGCCCACCGGGATCGGGCCCCCCGGCGTCACGGTCAGCACCAGATCCTCCACGCACTTCGGGGCGCCGCCGGCGGAGGCGATGGCGGCAATCTCCGCCCCGGTCAAAATCCGCTCGTAGAACGCCACCTCATCCAGGGAGCCCCAAAAACCATTGCGACCCGAGGGAAAGATGCCGCCCAGGCCGTACGTCTGGTCGAGCACGAAGGTCTCCGAATAGGGATGTGTCGAGACCAGGACACCGTCGGTGTAGAACCGCACCTCGGTGGCGTCTCGGGTCACCGCCACATGATGCCAGGCCCGGTCGGTGATGGCGGGAAGCGAGGTCACCGAGCCGGAGTCACTTTTGCCGAAGGTGAGCGCGCCATTGTGCAACAGCGCGAAATTCCATCCCCCCGTATCGGCTCCCAGAATGGTCCCGCCCACGCTGGTCCGTGAAGCCGCAGTCCGGTCGGCGCGTTGCAGCCAGCCCTCGATCGAGAACTCGCCGCGCCGCAGCGCCGCGGGCGATCCGACCTGGATTCCCGTGCCCTGGTTGCCATCCAGGACGAAGCCGGCGCCGACGCGGCCCCGCTCATAGGTCACCCCGCTGGCGCCGACCCCAGCCACCCCGGTGATCTCCTCCACGGTATTGCTCTCCCCACGCCACCAGCTCAGCAGTCCGGGAGGCACCGGCGAACATTCCGGGCGGACCTTGAAAGTCGCCCCCGCCACGATCGGACCCGGCACAGCGCCCGCTTTCACCGCGGTCGTC
>JAFLEG010000022.1 GCA_017302195.1 Verrucomicrobiota bacterium | reverse complement strand
GTCCTTCACGCTCGACACCACGCCGAAGGAACGCATGGGCAATCCGGAGGACTGGAAATCGCCGGAGGACCAGGACCGTGAACGCTCCAGGAAGCTGCGGGAACTGGACGACTTCTTCGACAGCGCAGCCGCCTATGGCAAGGCGCGTTCAGCAGCAGGCGGCAGCAACGGACTTCAAACCGTGCCCGCATGGGAAGCCACGCTGCCGGTGCTCCGCGGCGAGGTGCCCGTCTTTCTCCACGCCAATGAGTACCGTCAGATCCGGTCCGCCGTGGAGTGGGCAGCCCGGCGAAAACTGCGCTGCGTGCTGGCGGGCGGACGGGATGCGGCACGACTGGCCGACCTGCTGGCCACCCACCGGGTTGCCGTGGCCTACGAGCACGTCTTCACCCTGCCGCCGCGGGAGGTGGATCCGTACGACGTGCAGTTCACCACCCCCGCCGCGCTCCATCGGGCCGGTGTGAAGGTGACGTTCAGCGAGGGCACCGAGCGTTTTGGGGCCTCCACGGTCCGGAACATTCCCTATGCCGCCGCCCAGGCGGTGGCATTTGGATTGCCGCCAGCGGAGGCGCTTCGCGGACTGACCCTGTACCCGGCGCAACTGCTGGGAGTCGCCGATCGCCTGGGCTCCCTGGAACCCGGCAAGGACGCCACCTTCGTCGTCGCCAACGGCGACCTCCTCGACCTGCGCACCCAGGTGGTGCGCCTCTGGATCGCCGGCGTGGAGGTCCCCGTCGAGAGCCGTCATACCCGCCTCTACGAGCGCTACCGGGCGCGTCCGAAGCCGTGACTCACGACACGGACCACGCGATGACCCGCGACTTCCAGATCAGGACCGGCATCTATCCGGTGCAGCAATCATTCTGATACGCGCTGCCATCACGGAGGCGCGTGTCGGCGAATGATTCCGGGCTTCGATCGTGCCCGAGCCTATCGGCGAACCTGTCGGATGACTTCCGGAAGCGCGGAGAGTACACGGGCCACCTCGGCTTCGGTGGTTTCCCGGCCGAGGGAGAGACGGACCAGCGCGTTGCATTCCGGGCCGGGGACCCCCATGGCCTTGAGCACATGGCTGGGTTCCAGCGAACCCGCCGAGCAGGCGGAGCCGCCGGAAGCGCAGATGCCTGCCAGATCGAGAACGGCAAGCAGGGTGACGCTGTCCGCGTCGGCCACGGAGAAGGCGACGGTGTTGGCGAGGCGTCCGACTTCCGGACTGCGTAGCGTTACTCCGGGAACGGCCGCTGCTGTGGCGGCGAGCTGGCGGGTCCACAGATCCAGCCGTACGGGATCAAATACCGGAGTGGGCACGAAGCGCGCGAAGGCCTCCACCAGTCCGGCGATGGCCGCCAGGTTCTCGGTGCCGGCGCGGCGCTCGTTCTCATGGCCGCCGCCGACCAGCAGGGATTCCGGCTGAAGGGGCGACCGGATGTAGAGCGCGCCGGCGCCCTTCGGTCCGTGGAATTTGTGGGCGCACACGGCCACCAGATCGGCCTGAAACTGGTGAATGTCCGTCCACGGCAGCTTGCCAAAGGCCTGCACGGCGTCGGTGTGAAAACAGATGCCCCGCTCGCGGCAGAGTCGGCCGATCTCGGCGACCGGCTGCAGCGTGCCGACCTCGTTGTTGGCCGCCATCACGGAGACCAGGACGGTGTCTGGCCGGATGGCATCCACCACCGACTGGGGGTCAACCCGTCCCGCGGCGTCCACCGGCAACTCGGTGACCTGGAACCCCTCCAGGCGCTCCAACTGCCGGTGGGCATGGAGCACCGCCGGATGCTCGACGGGTGACGTGATGAGGTGGCGTCCGCGCCCGCTCAGGCGTCGGGCCGCGCCCAGCACGGCCAGATTGTTGGCCTCGGTGCCGCCGGAGGTGAAGACCACCTCGCTGGGGCGGCACTTCCACAGTCCGGCAAGGCGGTAGCGCGCGTCGTCGAGCGCGGCGCGGGCGGCACGGCCGATCTGGTGGACGCTGGAGGGATTGCCCCAGACGCCCTCCAGGAAGGGGGCCATGGCCTCGCGGACCGCCGGGTCCAGCGGGGTGGTGGCGTTGTAATCGCAGTAGATGGCCACGGGCTCCTCAACGCGTTGCCGGCCCGGTGCCGTCCGCCGTCAGCGACCGGAGCGTCGCCGCGGCGCGCCCCGAGTCGAGTGTCTCGGCCGCCAGCATCCAGCCTTCCGCGATGGAGCGGGTCCTTCCGGCCACCATCAGGGCGGCGCCCGCGTTCAGCAGGACCGCGTCCCGGCGCGGACCGCGATCCTCGCCCCCGAGCAGTCGGTGGATGATGCCGGCATTGGTCGCGGCGTCCCCGCCGGCCAGATCAGACAGCGCCGCCGGCTGCAGCGGCAGGCCGATGACGGGGCCGCGCGAGGCATGAAATCCGCGGTCCTGGTAAAACTCCGCCACCGAGTTGTCGCCCAGCGTGCTGAGCTCATCGAGATAGGCGGGTCCGTCGGCAGGAGCTTCGGGCGGGGGCACCTCCCCGCACACCACCATGGCCCGGCGGAGGCCGAGGGTCTGCAGGGTGTGCGCCAGGGGTTCGCAGAGCGCCGGACGAGGCACGCCCAGCAGTTGGGCCGTGGGCCGCGCGGGGTTGAGCAGCGGTCCCAACACGTTGAACAGCGTGCGCTGTCCGCGCGCCGCGCAGAGCTTCCGGGCGGGGACGATGTGCTGGAAGGCCGGATGGAAGCGCGGGGCAAACAGGAAGGCGAACCGGTGGCGCTCCAGGGATTCCGCCGCGGCTTCCGGCGAGAGCTCCACCGGCACCCCGAGCGCCTGGAGCACATCGGCGCTGCCCGACTGCGAGGTGACCGCGCGGTTGCCGTGCTTGGCCACCACCACGCCCGCGGCCGCGCAGACCAGGGCCACGGTGGTGGAGATGTTGAAGGTGTTCAGCCGGTCACCGCCGGTGCCGCAGACATCGAGGATCTCACCCTGGCGGAGCGCCGCAGACAGGGGAACCGGCACCGAAAGCGCCCGCAGCTCCCCGGCAAATCCGGCGATCTCGGCGGGGGTCTCGCCCTTTGCGGCCAGCGCCGCCAGGAAGTCGGCCTTGGCCTCCGGGGTGATGCCGGGATCGGTCAGCGCGCGGACGGCGGCGGTGATCGCGCCGGGGTCGAGGTCCCGGCCCGCGGTGATGTCGTCGGTCAGCGCCGTCAGCATGGCGTGCACCCTGCCGCAGACCCCGTCCCGGGGGAAGCCGGGGACTCGGAAATGGGGACTCGCAAAGCTCGTCCCTCCGGAGCCGGTGTCGTAGGCTTTGCCGATGGACGAGACGCCCCTGCTGAACCTGGAACTTCCCGGCATCCGACGCCTTCGCTCGGGAAAGGTCCGGGAGGTGTTTGACCTGGGGGACCGGCTGCTGCTGGTGGCCACCGACCGGATCTCCGCCTTTGACTGCGTGATGCCGAACGGGATCCCCCGCAAGGGCGAGGTGCTCACCCAGATGTCCCACTTCTGGTTCGACCTCACCGAGTCCTGGCTGCCCAACCACCGCCTGGCGCGCGCCACGGATCCCCTGCCGGCGGCGCTGGCGCCCTGGACCACCACGCTGGCCCGGCGGAGCATGATCGTGCGCAAGGCGGCGCCGCTGCCGATCGAATGCGTGGTGCGCGGGTATCTGGCGGGTTCCGGCTGGAAGGAGTACCGCGCCTCGCAGACGGTCTGCGGCCAGCGCCTGCCCGCGGGACTTGCCGAATGCGGCGAACTGCCCGAGCCGATCTTCACACCGGCGACCAAGGCGGAGAGCGGACACGATGAAAACATCCCGTTCGCCACGGCGGCGGCCATGATCGGTGCCGATCTGGCCGAAACGGTCCGGCAGGCCAGCCTGAAGCTGTACCAGGTGGCCCGCGACCATGCCCGGGCGCGCGGCATTCTGATTGCGGACACCAAGTTCGAGTTCGGGCTGTTCGAGGGGCGCCTGATCCTCATTGACGAGGTGCTCACGCCGGACTCCTCCCGGTTCTGGCCGGCGGATCAGTGGCGTCCGGGCCGGGGCCAGCCCAGCTTCGACAAGCAGTTCGTGCGCGACCACCTGGAGTCGCTGGACTGGGACAAGACCCCGCCGGCTCCGGCCCTGCCTGCGGACGTCGTGGCACGGACCCAGGCCAAATACCTGGAGGCCTTCGAGCGCCTTACCGGGCGTCCGCTCGGGGACGCATAACCCAGACTCCGCGGCTCCGCCGGACTCCCCGCCTATCTCACCCGCTCGTAGGCGAAGCCCTTGAGATACTCGGTTTCGGCGATGGCCGGGATGACGGGATGATCAGGCGACTGGGTATAGGAGGCCACCCGGCGGAACACCTGTCGGGTGTCGTAAGCCGCGGCCAGAATGACTTCCTCGAACAGGTCGCGTCCCACGTGATGGGAGCAGCAGAAGGTGGCGAGCATGCCCCCCGGCCGGAGCAGCTTCATCGCGCGCAGATGAATCTCCTTGTAGCCGCGCAGGGCGTCCGGCACGGACGCCCGGTTCCGGGTGAAGGAGGGCGGGTCGAGGATGATGAGGTCGTAGCGCGGGATGACCCGTTCGTGCGGTCCCACGGCGGTGGCGGCCTTGAGCCAGTCGAACACGTTGGCCGCCTCAAACCGTGCGCGCTCGGCAAGACCGTTGGCGCGCGCATGCTCGCCCGCCGCGGTCACCGCCGTGGCACTTTGGTCAAGTCCGAGCACCTGCCGGGCGCCCGCCCGGGCACAGTGCAGGGCAAACCCGCCCAGGAAGCTGAAGCAGTCGAGCACCTCCCCGGCGCCCCGGGCCAGTTCCCCCACCGCCGCATAGTTCACCTGCTGGTCCAGGTACAGGCCGGTCTTGTGGCCGCCCGCCAGATCCGCCTGGAACCGGAGTCCGTTGAGCGTGATCGGCACCGCACCGACGGGTTCGCCGGCCAGCAGTCCTTCGGATTCAGGCAATCCCTCGAAGCGGCGGGAGGCCATGTCGCTGCGCTCCAGGATGGACCGCGGCTGGAGCAGTTCCTGGAGCACGGCCACGATGTCCGCCTTGCGGCGATCCATGCCCAGGGAACTGATCTGGACCACCAGCACATCCTCGTACCGATCCACGATCAATCCGCTGAGGAAGTCGCTCTCGGAATTCACCACCCGGTACGAGGTTGCACCGGGCATCCATCGCCGCCGCAGGTCCACCGCGGACTGCACCCGCGCCCGCAGGAAGGCGCGATCGTCCTCCACCCGGTCGGCATCCAGGATGCGGACGGCGATGCGGGATTTCGCATTGTAGAATCCGGTGCCCAGCAGGCGCTGGCGGTGGTCTTTCACCTGCACCCAGTCGCCATCCGCGACGGGGCCGGTCAGGCGCAGGATGGAGTTGGAGTACAGCCAGGGATGTCCCGCCACGAGGCGGTCGGCTTCGCCGGGCTTGAGAAGAACGGTGGTGAGGCTCATGACTTGTAAACAGAAGCGCCCGCGATCCGCGGGCAGGAGTCACAGCCTATCGAACCGGGGCCGTGTGTCCACGCCGCGTGTTGGCCCGTGGGGCGGCCGCAGGCCATGGAGTGCGGCGTCGAAGCGCAGCGGAGGCGCCGCTTTGCAACGACGCGCCTATCTCGAACCGGGCGTTGGTTCTCCTGCCCGCGCTCTGGTCGCATTCAACGCCAAAGCGGTGGCAAGCCACCGCAGTCCCAAAACGCGCGTCCTCGCCACCCGGTAGGACGGCTCAGGCAGCCGGGAACAGGGACTCCAGGGTCGGTCCGTACCGGCCGTTGGACTCCTCGAAGCGCTGGTCCAGTTGGAGCACGGAGGCCACCTCGTCCCGGGGCGTTGCCTTCTCCGGAAACCGGTAGCCCATCCGGTCGAGGGCGGTGAGGATCTCGTCCTTGGAGAGCGGGGCACTTTGGGTGACGGCGAACACCGCATCTCCCAGGGACATGCTGTTGCGCACCCGTTTGGGCTTCTCAAGCGGGACACGGGGGAGACTCTGGTCGTCTGGCGGGAACGCGATCTGGGCCAGGGTCCGCTCCAGTTCCTGAAGTTCGGATTCGATCGCCGCCTTGCGAGCCAGGATCACCTGGCGAAGGCGGGCATATTCTTTGAGGGGATTTGCCGTCATTGTGCGGGCGGGAATCTGGAGTGCGGATTGCCTGAGGCAATCCCTTGTTTGGGCAGCCGGGCATCCGGGAAAATCGGCGGCATGGAGGCGACTCAGCGCTCCGCAAACGCAGGATGCCGGGCCACCACCTCCCGGTCCTTGGGGCCGACCGGCAGGGTCAGGCGGGCCTGATCCGGCCACACCACCTCCAGCGACTCGGGCCGTTCGCCTGCAATCACCAGGACTGCGGACGCCTGGGACCAGTACCCTCCGCCGGCGGTCACGGTGATCACCGGTCCCGGTTGGCCCGACCTGAGGGCCCGGATGCGGACACCGACTCCCGATGGATTCTGTTCCGGCCCCTCGATCCGCACGCGAAGTCCAGGCCTGGCGCCGACGTTGCGGAGCAGTTGGGTCTGCGCACCGTTCTGTCCGATCGCGGCGTCCACCCTGCCATCCTCATCGAAATCGGCTGCGGCCGCGCCGCGCTGCTCCCCATAGATCGCCACACCGCTCACCTCCCCGGGGATCGCGGTAAATCCACCCCGTCCGTCACCGCGCAGGAGCAATCCCCGGCCGGCATCCAGCCGGGTATCCTCCGGACGGACGGCGAACAGGTTCTGGGCGAGCAGCAGATCCAGGTGTCCATCGCCATCGAAATCCGCCGGGGCAACGCCAAACACCGGCGCCCACTGGGCCTGCATCGGCAGGGAGCGAAGCTCGAAGCCGTCATCCCGACGCAGAAACAGGGTGCTCTCCAGGCGGGTGGCCGCCAGTTCCCGAAGCGGCGTTGCCGTCGGACCCACGATCGTGCGCATCTCCGTCCGGGCAAACTCGGCGTGGGTCGGACACCGGGAGGCCAGTCCGGGGATTGAGGATGCAAGGATGGATCGGTCGCGCAGGGGACGCCGGGCCGTTCCTTCCAGGCCGGTTTCGATCACCCCGACGGTTCCCGACCCGTCCAGATCCCCCCAGAACAGGTGTGCCCGGCCGCCGGTGTAGGTTTCCGAGAGACTGTTCCGGCCCCGATTGCCCGCAATCAGATCCAGGCGCCCGTCGCCGTCGGCATCCCCGACCGCGATGCTGTTCCACCAGCCCGTGATGCCTTCCAACCCGAGTGTGGCGGTCTGATCAGTCCACTGGTCCCCTGACCGGCTGAAGACCCGGATCGGTCCCAGCTCGCAGGCCAGGATCAGTTCCGGCCGGGGATCGTCCATGAGATCGGCGAACACGGCGTCGCTGACCGGTCCCGCCGCCTCCAGCACCGGGGCCGGGTCGGGGATCCAGCCGGTGGGCTCGCGAAGGAAGAACCGCGAACCACCGGGCTCGGGCCATCGCCGAATGGTAAACCGTGCACCGATGAACAGGTCGAGATCCCCGTCGCCATCCACGTCCCCGAGGGTCATCGGACCCGCGCTGGCCGGTCCTCCAGGGAGCGCCGGTTGCGGGACCAATCCCCCATCCACCCACCGCCATCGCAGCCCGGCTGGAGCGGTGGCAGCGCCGCCGGACTCGCAGTTGGCCAGCGCGGCCAGCACCTCATGGCCTTCGCCACGCCGGGCGATTCCCAGCACCGTGCCCAGGTCCTCCGAAACTTCCGGCCCGCCCACCGGGATGGGGGTGAAACGGCCCTGCCCGTCGCCCAGGAAGACGCCCGGCTTTCCGCCACGCCCGGATCCCACCAGCAGATCGGCATGGCCGTCGCGGTTCAGATCGGTCCAGCCGATGCCCGGCCCAAGTTGTCCGTAGCGCTGGGGCAGTAGCGGCTGCGCCGTGAAATCGTCGAATCCCGACTCCGGGTGACGATGGGCCAGGGAGGCACTGATGTTGGTGAACCAGGCAGGAGCAGGAGGGGGGGACGGAAGGGGCGGCGCAGGCAGCGCGCCGGCTTCGTCCACCTCGTAAAGGTGATCCGCCGTCACCCCGGTGATCCGGCTCACAGTGCCGGCGGGCCAGCGCACCTCCAGGATCATCGGGTCGGTGCCGGCGGCGAAGGTGCGCTGGGTCTGGCTGTGGGAGAGGTACTGTCCGCCGGCGACCATGGCCTGGCGCTGCTCGACCGGGCCGCCCTTCAGCAGGATTTCCGCACCGATGCCGGCGGTGTTGGGCGTGCGACCCTTCAGCCGCACCGCCACTCGGGGGGCGCCCGAGTTGTTCTGCCAGAGCAGCGGCGGTCCATCCATGGCATTGGCCACCACGTCCAGGTCCCCGTCGTCGTCGAGATCCGCCGAGATCATGCCGTGGGCAATCCGGGTGGCGTCGAAGCCCCAGGCCCGGCTGGTGATCTCGAAGGTGAGGTCGCGGCGGTTGCGGAAGGCAACCTTGGGGGGTTCGAGGCGGGGATACTCGGCGAGCAGGGATTTGGTGGCCTGGAGGTTCTGACCGGGACGCGCCTTGATGCGTTCGTTGATGTCGCGGTCGTTGACGTCGTGACGATGCCCGTTGGAGACCAGGAGGTCCTCCCACCCGTCGAGATCCACATCCAGGAAGAGCGGTGTCCAGGACCACCCGGTGGCGGCCACCCCGGCATAGGCGGCGATCTCCGCCCAGGTGCCATCGCCGCGATTCCAGTAGAGGCAGTTCCTGGGGAACTCCTCGCGATCCTCAAGAACGCCAGGAACCCGGCGCAGGGGCACGCGTCCGCTGGAAGTGCGAAGATGCTGGCTCAGCCCGGGATTGAGCATCTCGACGGTGCAGAAGTCATAGCGGCCGTCGCGGTCCAGATCGGCGAAGTCCACGCCCATGGAGGCGAGGCTCATGTTGCGGAGGGCGAAGGTGTCCGCCTCCCGGAAATGACCGCGGCCGTCGCCCATCCAGAGCCGGTCCGGGGTCTGGAAGTCGTTGCACACATAGAGATCCAGGGCGCCGTCGCCGTTGACGTCCCGCATCTGCACCGCCAGTCCCAGGTCCCTCGGGGCGCTCATGGGAGCGCCGTCCGCACCGGTGAATGCCTCGTTCCAGGGCACCTCGGTGAAGCGCCCGCGGCCGTCGTTCAGGAACAGAGAATCCGGATCCCCGAACTCATGGAGCACCCCCTCGATGATCCGGAGCCGGTTGGCGAATCGCCCGGTGACCTGGGGTTGTCCGTTGACCATGCGGGTGGAGACCACCCCGCCATCCCGCAGCACCGCCTGGACGGCGAAGTTGCACAGGTACAAATCCAGGTCGCCGTCGCCGTCCACATCCCCGAGCGCCATCGAGGTGGCGCCCGATTTCCCGGCGATGCCGGAGACGGCCGTCACGTCGCTGAAGCGCCCCGTGCCATCATTGAGCAGCAGCGCGTTGGGGCCGCCGAATGCCGACACCAGGAGATCCGGAGCCCCGTCGCCATTGACATCGGCAAAGACCGCGCCCACGGAGGTTTGATTCGTGCAACCGACCCCGGCGCCCGCGGTGATGTTGGTGAAGCGGCCGCCCCCGAGGTTTCGGTACAGTTGGTTGGGCGCCTGCTTGTGGCAGAAATACAGATCCACCCGGCCGTCGCCATCCACGTCAGCCGCGGCCAGCCCCGAACCGTTCATCAGGTTTTGAAACAGGCGGGTCCGGTCGGCGGCAAGGGCGTTGGTGAAGTCAATGCCCAGGCTGGCAGGGGGGAGTTCGGTGAAGCCGGTGCGTCCGTCGCGGATCCCGGGCAGACGCGCGACGCGAAAACCCGGGCCGGAATTCCAGTCCAGGGCATGAACCCATGGCACCGGGAACGCGGCCTGGAGCGCCAGCCAGGAGGCCAGAGCCAGGGGCGAGAGACGCATTGGGGAGGGCCTGAGTCGAAGGGTAATCGGGCGTCCCGGTCAATCGTGGCGTGGCGGAATGTTGCCGGCGATCCGCCGCTTGCACGGAGATCCGGGGCATCGCAGCCTTGAACGCGAGTTCATGAACGTCCCGGTTCGTTACCTGCCCGCGCCCAAGGTGGCGCCTCCCCTCGATCCCCAGTTTCGCCCGGCCATCCTGGCCGTCCGCGCCTTTGAGGCGGAGGCTTCGGAGCCGGTCACGCTGGCGCTCGAGCAGGCGGATGGCTCGGTGTTCCACCGGACCCTCCGGGTGCTTCCCGGGTCGCATCCCGACGCCGCCGTTGCCAATGCCTTTTTCGTCGAACGTCTGGCCCGGTTTCTCCTGTGGGCCTGGGGCGGCTGGCGGATCCATGTCGCGGGCCCGGAGTCCGTGGCCGCGGCCCTGCGGCGGCACTATGCGGATGATGCCACCGGACGCTTCGATTCCGAGATCATCGGGCGCCGGATCTACGACCACCCCATCGAGGTGGTTTCGGTCGCCTCCCCGGCGGATCTGCCGGCGCCGCGGGCGACCAGCGCGCCGCTGGGACGGCACCTGGACGGATGCCGGATCGGATTCGATCTCGGCGGCAGCGACCGCAAGGTGGCGGCCGTCCGGGACGGGGTCTGCGTCTTCAGCGAGGAGACCGTCTGGGATCCCTACTTCCAGCAGGATCCGCAGTATCATTTTGACGGGGTGATGGACTCCCTGCGGAAGGCCGCGGCGCACCTGCCCCGGGTGGACGCCATCGGGGGCTCGGCCGCCGGGGTGTACGTGAACAACCGGGTCAAGGTGGCCTCGCTGTTCCGAGGGGTCTCTCCGGAGGCCTTTGAATCGCGGGTGAAGGATCTGTTCCTGGAACTCCGCCGGGCCTGGAACGGCATTCCCTTCGACGTGGTCAACGATGGCGAAGTCACGGCGCTCGCCGGCTCGATGGCCCTCGGGCAGAACGCGGTCCTGGGCGTCGCCATGGGCACCAGCACCGCCGCGGGGTTCGTCACGCCCGAGGGCGGCATCACCACCTGGCTCAATGAGCTGGCGTTCGTGCCGGTGGACTACCACCCCGCGGCGCCGCGCGACGAATGGTCCGGAGAATTTGGCTGCGGGGTGCAGTACTTCTCGCAGCAGGCGGTCGGACGCCTGCTGGCGCCGGCGGGCATCGAGACGCCGGCCGGGCTGGGCCTTCCGGAGAAGCTGAAGCATGTGCAGGCCCTGATGGCAGCGGGCGATTCCCGGGCGGCGGCAATCTACCAGTCCATCGGCGTCTTCCTCGGCTACGCCCTGGCGCATTGGGCGGAGTTCTACGCGGTGCGACAGGTGCTGGTGCTGGGCCGGGTGATGACCGGCCGCGGCGGCGACCTGATTCTGGAGAAGGCCCGCGAAGTTCTGGATGCCGAGTTTCCCGAACTGTCCGGCCGCCTTTTCTTCCAGGTGCCCGACGAGAAGGACAAGCGCCACGGCCAGGCCATTGCCGCGGCGAGCCTGCCGTCCCTGGCCTAGTTCCGTTCTGTTTTCCGATCCGCATGAATCCCTACGCCCACCTTGTCGCCGAATACGCCCGCTTCTTCCGGGAAGGCCGCCGCTATCCTCTCGGGGGATTTCCCGTCCCGACCGCCCCCGCCCCGGCGGATGGGGCGCCCAGGGCGCTGATCTTCTCACCGCATCCGGACGACGAATGCATCGTGGGTGGACTGGCCCTGCGGCTGCAACGCGAGGCGGGTTGGGTGATTCAGAATGTGGCGGTGACCCAGGGCAGCAGCCGCCCGCGCCAGGCGGCCCGGTGGGCCGAACTGCAGGACGCCTGCCGGTATCTTGGATTCGGCTGCCTGGCCACCGGCCCCGCGGGGCTGGAGCAGGTCACCCCCAAGGCCCGCGCCGAGCAGGCGGCTTCGTGGGAGACCAAGGTTGCCGTGATCCGGCGGATCCTGGAAACAGAGCGACCGACCGCCATTTTTGTGCCGCATGAGCACGACTGGAACGGCACCCACATCGGGGTGCACTTCCTGGTCCTGGATGCCCTGGCCGCGCTGCCGGCCTCCTTCGCCACCACGGTGGTGGAGACCGAGTACTGGGGGCAGATGACGCGTCCCAACCTGATGGTCGAGATCAGTGAGTCCCAGGTGGTGGACCAGGTGACGGCGCTGTCCTTCCACGTCGGCGAGGTGCAGCGGAATCCCTTCCACCTCCTCCTGCCCGCGTGGATGCAGGACAACGTGCGGCGTGGCAGCGAGCTGGTGGGCGGACAGGGAGGCGCCGCGCCGGAGTTCGGATTCGCCACGCTCTACCGGCTCCGGCGGTGGCAGCAGGGCCACGTCGAAGAGATCACCGCCGGGAGCAACCTCGGACTCGCCGAATCACCGGCAGTGCTGTTCCGCTGACCCGGCCGGAGGCGGGACGCGGCGGTCCCCGTGGGGAGCACATGCGTCCGGCGTGTCGTCTGGGCGTTCCGCCCGGGACCTTGTGGACCATCTCCCGCCGCGCGCGGGATCGCGGTCCTGCGGGAGGGACAAGGTCGGTCCACGAGGGGTCAGACCAGGAGGAATCCGGCGGGGAGGCCGAATTCGGCACGCGGGACGCATGCGGTCCCCATGGGGAAAATGCTCCCCGCGCCGCCGTCGGCACTCCACATCCCTTACGGCGTTCCCTGACCGATGCCGAGGAAGGCAACCACCAGCAGCGCGATGATGATCACCACCAGCACGGCGCCCACCGCGAGGAAGATCTTGTTGGTGTTGTTGGTCTTCTTCGCAAAGGGCGAGTTCTTCTTGGCGATGACCGTGGTGGGGCTGCCGGCGGCATCACCGATCTTCACCGTCGGACGCGGCTGCTCGGTCTGGCGCTTGCCGGTCTCGTAGCGGAACTCCACCTGTCCCAACCGCAGGGTCTGGCCGGGACGCAGCGGCGTCTCCTTTTCCGGGGCAAGCTGGTTCTCGTTGATGAAGGTGCCATTGGTCGAACCGAGATCCTTGACCACGATGTCGTCACCCTTGACGGAAACCTCGCAGTGATGGCTCGACACGCTGGGTTCGGGAAGCGGGAACCGGTTGTCCTCCAGACGACCGATGGAGGCCTTCTCCGCGGGCACGTCAAAGACGCGATCGGTAAAGCCGGCGGTGAGACAGACCAGTTTCGGCATAGGCGAGAGTGCGAACGTGTTTAGCCGCTCGTGGAACAGGGCGTCAAACGGTTTCCCCGCGCAACCCCCCTCCCAACAGGACCAGGACCCGCATCCGGAGGGTGGGGATGGGGAGCCCCTGTGAGCAATGCCGAGGATGTAAAGTGCGGCGGGTGACGTCAACCGCGGCGCGTCACGAGTTCGCGGAACTCCCCGAACAATCCCGTGGAGTCGTGTGGTCCTGGCGCGGCCTCGGGATGATACTGGACGCAGAACACCGGTTTGATCCGGTGCCGCAGTCCCTCCACCGTGCGATCATTGAGGTTAATCCGATGCACCGCCACCTCGGGCGGCAGGGAATCGGGATCCACGGCGAAACCATGGTTCTGCGAGGTGATCTCCACCTTGCCGGTCTCAAGGTCCTTCACCGGCTGATTGCCGCCGCGGTGGCCAAACTTCAGCTTGAACGTCCGGCCGCCCAGAGCCTGGCCAAGAATCTGGTGGCCGAGACAGATGCCGAAGGTCGGGATGCCGGAATCCACCAGGGTGCGGACCTCGCGAACGATGCCGTCCAAGGCCGCCGGATCTCCGGGTCCGTTGGAAAGGAAGATGCCCGCCGGCCGGTACCGCAGGGCCTCGGCCGCCGGGGTGTGCGCGGGAACGACCTGCACCCGGAATCCGTGCTGCCGGAGCCGGCGCAGGATGTTGTACTTCATCCCAAAATCATAGGCCACGATGGGAATGTCTGCGGGAGGGAGCGGTTGGCGCACCTGCCGGGGATCAGGGGCCGCGGGCGCCTGGGTCAACCGGAAAGCCGGGGACAGGCGATCTTCGGGATCCCACAGAAAGGGCTCCTTGTGGGTGACGGCGGAGACATAGTCCTTGCCGGCCATGCCGCCCCAGGCGCGGGCCTGCGCGATGGCGTCGGGTCCGGTCACCCCCTCGGTGGAAAGGCACCCGGCCATGGCCCCCCGAACCCGCAGCTTCTTGGTGAGCGCCCGGGTATCCACGCCCTGGATGCCGGGGATCCCGTGGGTGACCAGATACTCCCCGAGGGAACGGTCGGCGCGCCAGTTGCTGACCACCGGCGACAGTTCCCGGATGACGAAGCCCGCGGCATGCGGCGCCCAGGATTCCACATCCTGGTCGTTGACCCCGTAGTTGCCGATCAGCGGGTAGGTCATCGTCACGATCTGCCCCTTGTACGAGGGATCCGTGAGGATTTCCTGATAGCCGGTCATCGAGGTGTTGAAGCACACCTCGCCAACGGCGGTGGCCCCGGCGCCAAACGCCGTACCGTGGAACACCGTGCCATCTTCAAGGGCGAGGAGAGCGGGAATCATCATCCTGGGAGGTCCGGCCCCCGCGGGGAACCCGCGGAAGGCACGGAGCGCGCGGAGTGTGGGGTCCGGCGGCCTTGGCGCAACAGGAATGACAGTCCCCGGGGAACACACGCGCCCCGCGTATCGTTCCGGGCGTCCCGCCCGGGACCTCGTGGACCCTTCTCCCCCCAACGCGGTGGACGGGCGCGACGCCTTCGGGAGTGGAGTCAGAGCACGAGGAATCCGGCGGGGACGCCGGATCCGGCACGCGGGACGCATGCGGTCGGTGCGCAGGACATGCGTCACAGCAGCGTCGCGCACAGCAGGGCGAACACGGCCAGCGAGGCGATGAGGTATTCGGACAGCATCTGGCCCCGTGTCGGCCCAACGAAGGTGTTTGCACCGTACCGCAACCCCGGTCGGCACGGCCGGGGTGTGGCGAGGGAGCTTCCGGCCACCGCGGGGCGGCAGGTGCGAGAGGAGCCTTGGGATCCGGAGATTCTTGGCGCAGCGCAGGTCTTGGTCATGCGCACATCCTGCGGGACGGGGTCGGACATCCGCAGGGGGAGCCATGTCCGGCAAAAACTTGTGCATCCACCGATTCCTGTGCTCCGTTTTGGTGGAGACGGTTTACCAAACCGGTTCCTGCATGAGTTCGCGACGACGCATCCTCTTCGTTGACGGCCATTCCGGCCCGCTGGGAGGCGCGCAGACCAACCTCCTGGAGCTGCTGGCCCACGCTGGGGCGCAGAAGCAATGGGATGTCCGGGTGGCCTGCTGCCCCTCCGGTCCGCTGGCGGCCGCGTTGAAGCGCCTGCACGTGCTCCGGCACGATTACGCGCTGGAGGCGTCCGGACGCGGCCTTCGGACCTTGTTCCATCTCGGCACCTCCCGGGATCGGGAGGCCGCGGCGGCCCGGCTCCGTGACGTCCTCGCAGGCTGGGGTCCGGACGCCGTGATCTCGTGCTCGGGCCCCGATCACCTGGTCTCGGGCATGGCCGCGGCCGATCGCCGCATTCCGAGCATCTGGTGGGTCAACGAGATCCTGTCCTCGGACTTCTTCAACTGGCCGGCGCGGCGCACCTTTGTGTCCGAAGCCCTGGCCCACGCGACCCGTCTGGTGCCGGTGTCGGAGTTCGGGAAACGCGCCCTGGTCCAGGCCGGCCTGCCCGCGTCACGGATCCGGGTCGTCCACAATGGCATTCCGCTGCGCGACTACCGCCGGAGCACCTCCACGCTGCTGCGGGACCGCCTCAAGCTGAAGCCGGGGGAACCGCTGATCGGATTGATGGGGCGGATCACTCCCTGGAAGGGCGCCCGGTTCTTCATCGAAATCGCCGAGCGCTGGGCGGCGCAGGGACGTCCGGGCCGCTTCGTGGTGGTCGGCGAGACGGCACCCGCGGACGCCGCCTTTGCCGCCTCGCTGCGGACCCTGGTGCGCTCCCGCGGGCTGACGCAACGGGTCTCCTTTCCGCCGCCGGCGGCCCGCGACGCCGACACCCTGTCGCAACTGGACGTCCTGCTGCACTGTTCCGTGAAGCCGGAGCCGTTTGGACGGATCATCATCGAGGGCATGGCCGTCGGGGTGCCGGTGATCTCCGCACGCGACGGTGGAGTCCCGGAGATCGTGACGCCGGGAGTGGACGGCGGCCTGGCGCGCCCGGGAAACCATGACGATTACCTCGCGCAACTGACGGCGGTGCTGGGCAACGCCCCGATGCGTTCGGCCTGGGTGGTAGCCGGCCGCCGGACCGTGCAGGAGCGGTTCACCCTGGATCGGGTGTTCGACGGATTTCAGGCGATCCTTGCCGAGGTCCGGGAAGAGATGCCCGCCCCGGCGCCCTCGGAGAAGTCCACCGCCACGACGACGGCGTAGCCGGCGTCCCCACCAAACGTTGGTGGGGCCGCGTTCCATCCGCGACCCTGCCCTGATCAAATCCGCACACGTCCGTGGACGAATGACGCGCATCGCGGGAAGCCCGCCCTCGTCAGATCGCATCCTCCGCTCCGCATCCTCCGCATCCTCCGCATCCTCCGCATCCTCCGCTGTCGCGTTGCGATCAAAGGTGAACAGCGTGCGCGCAAAGGCGGACAGGGTGTGCGGGCAAAGGCGGACACCGATGGCCCTGCGGGCCTGGAGGAGGCCGGAGCGTAGCGGAGGCCGACGGAAGG
>JAFLEG010000219.1 GCA_017302195.1 Verrucomicrobiota bacterium | reverse complement strand
GCGGGAGCCGGACTGGATGTCGTCGGCTGGGTGAAGGGCGTTGCGGCCGGGGACTACGACAACGACGGGCGTCCGGACCTCTACATCAGCCGGCTCGGAGAGCCGAATCTGCTGTTCCGGAACGAGGGGCCGCTGCCTGGCATCGCCGCCGGTTGGCGGTTTGCGGACGTCACCCATGCCGCTGGCGTTGCCGAGCCCCGGTTCAGTTTTCCCACCTGGTTCTTCGATTTCGACAATGACGGCTGGGAGGATCTCTTCGTGGGAGGCTACCGGGCCTCCGATGTGGGCGACCTTGCCGCGGACTATCTGGGCCTGCCCCACCACGCGGAGCGTCCGCGCCTGTACCGCAACCGGGGGGATGGGACGTTTCAGGACGTGACGCACGCGATGGGCCTGGACCGGGTGCTTCTGGCGATGGGGGCGAACCATGGGGATCTGGACAACGATGGCTGGCTGGATTTCTACCTGGGCACCGGGGAGCCCGACCTTTCCGCGCTGATGCCCAACCGCATGTTCCGCAACGCGGGTGGCACCCGGTTTCAGGACGTCACCACCGCGGGCGGATTCGGGCATCTCCAGAAGGGGCATGGCGTGTCCTTTGGCGACCTGGATCACGACGGGGATCAGGACATCTACCATGTGCTCGGCGGCGCCTTTGAAGGGGACGCCTACCCCAACGCCCTGTTTGAGAATCCCGGTCATGGCCACCACTGGGTGAAGCTCCAGGTCATCGGGACCCGGGCCAACCGGAGCGCCATCGGCGCCCGGATCCACATCCAGGCCTCCGGACCGGACGGTCCCCGGACCCTGCACCGAACCGTCTCCAGCGGCGGCAGTTTTGGGGCATCCCCGCTGCGCCAGGAGATTGGCCTGGGACGCTGCACCTCCCTGGACCGGGTGGAGGTGACCTGGCCAGGAAGCGGCGCGCGCCAGGCGTTCACCCACCTGCCCACGGGGACCCTCATCCGCATCCGGGAAGGGGATCCGGCTCCCGCCATCACGCAGTTGACGCCGACCCCGTTCCGGAAGAATCGGAAGTGAAGCTCTCCAGGGTGGACCTGCATCCAGCGCTGCCGACAGTGGCCGGAGGCACCGACCGAAGGGCCTGGGGGAAAAATCCCTTGCGCGGCGGTGGGTGATTCCGCAGCGTTCGCCCGCTTTTTGGGCGCGGTTAGCTCAGTGGTAGAGCACTACCTTGACACGGTAGGGGTCGCAGGTTCGAACCCTGCATCGCGCACCATCCCAATTCGCCGCAACTTCCCAGTGTTCCTCAGCGGCTCTCTGGATCCTGGGTCCAAAGGCATTCTGCGCCGGTTTGGATTGGTTCCTGGGCCTTGCAGGGACTGTGCGGATCGGATCGGCCGCGGGCTGAGGATGCCGCCAACGCTCATTCCTGATCTCCAAGACCGTGGTGGGCATGGCGCCGGAGCCATCGGGCATCTGCGGCGTCCAGTTGTGCCGGGTGGGCGCCGCTCTCAAACAGTCTGCCTGTGGACGGTGCCTTCCACCGATGATGCTCGGCATGGGCATCTCCGAACGAAACCACCGAGCCTCTGGAATGCAGGGCCCCGGGAGCATGAAACGCATCCTTGCCACTGTCCGGTGGGACGTCGAAGTAGGTCCAGCAGATGCTGGGAAACTCCACCTCGATGAACACCATGGTTTGGCTGGGCTGAAGGATGTCCCCGATGCGTTGATAGGATGAAACCCCCAGGTGATGCCCTTCAGTCAGTTCCCTGGGAAGTGCAGGGAAACTGTTGATGGCCTCGTTCATCGAATAGCTGCGCACCTTCCCAAGCTTCTTCACTCCCACCGCATAGGACGCCCGATCTGCAGGACAGCGATACACCGCGGGCACCTTCAAGTACGGCGCAAATGTCGCCACCCGCCCGTCGGTAAGCGCCCCGGGATCAGTGAAGCCCGGATTGGCCCCATGGATTGTGCTCTGCACCCAGTGGCGCCGGAGGATGGCCATCGGTCCCCCTGAATTTCCGGGGACGCTTCCGCCATGGTCTTCCGAGTAGAACGCGAAGGTGAGCAACAACTGGCGCTGGTTGTTCAGGCACACGATCCGCCCTGCGCGGGAGCGTGCCGCCGCCAACGTGGGCAGCAGCAGGGCGGTGAGCAGGGCGATGATTGCGATGACCACCAACAGCTCGATCAAGGTGAAGCCGCTGGATCGGCCCGGCCCTCTCATGGATGCTACGGCAGAAGCAGTTGCAATGCCGGAATCCCGGCTCCATCGGCGATTCCGGTCGTCGCCAGGAGCCCGGGGGCGGCCGCTCCGCCGAGCCTGACCTTCCGGCCTCATCGGGCGGCACATGGCAGATGGAGGGGCAGGGCGTCCGGGTGCGCAGTCGTCCCGCTTTTGGGCGCCAACTGGCACGGCATTTGATCAGCCAGTCGTGGTTTGGGAACAGATCACCAATGATTCCCCTCGTCCCAGACGTAAAGGAGTGTCCATGAACTGGGACAACGAGTTAGACCAGACCCACCCACATCGCCAGCGGGTGTTCATCGAAAGGGAAGGCTGCTGCGTCAACGTCCGAAGCATGGCGGCCATCACCCCGGAATCGGCATTGGACGTCGCATTGGCGTACCTGGAATCGCTGCACTCCGCGACACGGAGGCGTGCCCGGGGAAAAACCGTCACGATTCTCTACGAGAACATCGTCTCCCAGAGACTCCACGCCCGGCAGGTATCCGGGAAGGCGGCGCCTGACACCCGGTGATTCCGTTGGAGGCAGCGGAGTTCACGGCGCAGGGCAGGCGTGTGACAAAACGGCTGTCACCGCAGGAACTTTGAAACACTCCGCCGGTACCGGTGTCCTATGGCGCGGGTTGAGGTGCATTGGAGTGTATCCCCTTCCCAGGCGGGCCGCCTTTTCTGGACAGATTGGGCGGCCCGCTTTCCTGCCGTACTGGCTGCTTGCCGTGTTTTGTCCAGCAGGACCGGGTTTGAATAGGGACCCGCCCCGGCATTTGGAAACACCAGGGCGGGCCCCATCCAAACAACACAACACCACCTCCTGGAACCACCAGAAGGCGGCAGGGTGAACCTGCGGATGGTCCCCCGGAAGTCCAGTCGGATTCCCGGGTCGCGGTCCCGCCCTCCCGACGTTCGCCCGGAGGTTCGTTGCGTTCGACATTCCGGGCCGGGTTGGCAAGGCTCGCCCCATGCAGCGGTCTATTCCCTGGCGGATGCTTCCCGTGCTCCTTCTCTTCCTCGGCGGCACCGGATGCGAATACCTGGCGCCGCCGCACCAATCCTGGACCGAGGCCCGGGTCCTCGGACGCGTGGTGGACGGGCGGACCCGGGCACCGGTCGCGGGAGCCAAGGTCACCCGGGTGCATGGCGATCTGGGGGATGGCGGCGGCTTTGGGGACTCCGACAAGGGTGCCTCCCGGATGGTCAACCAGCCGATGGTGGCGGTGACCGATCGCGACGGGCGCTTCGAATTGGACAGCGTGAAGACCGCCTATCTGCTGCTGGAGAGCTTTCCCGACTATCGGGTGACCCTCCGGGTGCAGGCCCGCGGCTACACGATGTCCCAGACCGTGTTCACCAACGTGAGCTGGGTGGGCGGCGACAAGAAGACCGAGCCGCGCATCGAGACCGGGGACATGCCGCTGTGGCGGGAAGGGCAGGCCGGGCCGGGGGCGGACACGGAGTGATGAGACGGAAGCCAAGGTTTCGTTGCGGACCTCGCATCCTGAGCGTCAAGGACGCTGAGGATTCCCCAAGCCTTGGCGTGTTCCACCTCGACCCCATATTCCCGGATTGACTGACTACTACCTTAGTAGTATTACCTGGGTCGTCTTCACCATGAATCCGAGCACACATCACCGGCTGGGCGATCTGCAGTTGCGCATCCTGCAGACGCTTTGGAACCGCGGGGAGGCCACGGTGGCCGGGGTCCATGCGGACCTGAAGCCCGAGCGCGATCTCGCCTACACCACCGTGGCCACCATGCTGCGCAAGATGGAGGCGCGGTCCCTGGTGGAGCACCGGGAGGAGGGGCGCACCTTCCTGTACCGGGCGCGCATCGCCGCGGAGGAGGTGAACCGGAGCGTGGGCAGCCACCTGGTGGAGCGGCTGTTCGAGGGCAGCCTGACCGACGCCGTGAGCCATCTTCTGGCCAGCCGGAAGGTGAGCCGACGGGAGTTGGCACAGTTGGAAAAGCTGATCCAGGACGCCAAGAGGAGGACCCGATGACTCCGCCGGATCTGTCCGCCTGGGGACGCCTGGGGGCCCTGCTGGCACTGGAAGGACTGGTACTCGGGGCGGGGGTCTGGGGCCTGGTCGTGATGGCGCGATCTGCCGTGGCGCGCCGGCAGGCCTGGCAGTTGGGCTTGCTGACGCTGGGATTGATCGGCCTGGTGGAGTGGTCGGGGGTGCGCGCCCGCCTCACCGGTTGGCGCGCCCTGGCCTCCGGACCGCGGAGCAGTCCCCGGATGCTCCGTGTGATGGTGGAGGCTGGAAGTAGCGGCGAGGCGTCGGGTGCGGTCGAGCCGGCAATGCCGTCGTTTCAGCCCGCTCCCGCCGCGGCGCCGCTTCCTCGGCCGGTGACCTGGCCCGGAGGGTTGTGGCTGGCGGGACTGGGACTGTCGCTGGGGACGGTGCTCTGGCGTCGGATGGCCCTGGTCTGGATGGCGCGGCATTCGGTCGCGGCCGATGCGGGAACGGTGGACTCCGTAAACCAGATCCGCCGGCGTCTGGGCCTGGGACCGGTCCGCGTCGTGGCGTGGCCGGGCCTCCGGGGTCCCATCGCCTATGGCATCCTGCGGCCCACCGTCGCGGTACCGGCCGAATTCCCGGAGCGATTCGATGCCCGGGAGCGTCCGGCGATGCTGGCCCATGAACTGGCGCACCTGGCGGGACGCGATCCGCTCTGGCTGCTGGTTTCCGACCTGGTGTGCGCCCTGTGGTGGTGGCATCCGGTGGCGTGGTGGGCGCGCCGGGGATTGCGGGCGAGCAGCGAGGAGGTGGCGGACGGCGCCAGCGTCCTGACTCCGGAGGGTCCCGGCGCGCTGGCTGAATGCCTGGTGCGAATGGCCCGTGACCTGGCGGCGCCGGAATCCCCGCGTGGTCTGGGGGTGTGGGGCAGCGGACGTCCGGGGGAACTGGCCCGCCGGGTGCGGTCGCTGCTCGACGGTCCGGCGCCGTGGAGGCGTCCGGGGCGGTGGGAGGTCGGACGCCGCGGCGGCCTCGCCCTGGCGGTGGCCGCCGTCTGGTGTGCGGTGCCGATGCCGGGGAATCCGGGCGCACCGCTGCTCATGGCTCTCCAAGCGGGACCGCCGGTCGCGTCCGCAGCGACGGCGGTATCCTCCTTGCCTGCATTACCGGCTGATGGCAGAGAGACGCTCGCTCCGATTCCTGCTTTCGTAGCGCCGGCCGCCGGGACGATCGAAACAGATCCGGGTTCGTTTTCCTTGGCGCCCGGTCTGCCGTTCGAGCCGGGCCCGCGGGTTTACGGATACCAGGCCCCTACATCCACGGTGAAATCCGCATACGTGCACCTTCGCGACGTCACGCCGGAGGAACTGGCGGCGCAGGGATCGCAGAAGCAGACGGCGGATGCGGACGCAGCGGCGGTGCTTCGAACCCGATCCTTCGCAGTCAACCCGGCCCAACTGCTTGCAGCGATCCGCGCCACCGGCGGCGCCGGAAGTGCCGCCGACGCGCAGGCCCAGGTGTGGGAGTTTTTCAGGCAATGCGGAGTGACCTTGTCATTGGAACGTCCGAAGGGGACGCCGCCCCAGGAGTCTTCGGCGGTCTATCTGGATGAGCCCAAGAGCCGCCTGTTGGTTCGGGGATCCATGCGGGAGATAGAGACGGTGGAGCGCGTGCTGGATCTGCTGGGGGTTGGGGCCAATGCGTCCAAGGCCTCGGAGCCGGTGGTCACCCTCACGGGGTACTTCGCGGAGATCGCCGCGCGCGGATCGGAGGACATCGGACTGGACTGGATTTTCGGCCAGACGAGCACCGACAACCCCGTTCCGGAGTCGCTGCCCTGGCCTGAAAGTCGGGGGACCGTGGAACGTCTCCGGAGCGAAGGGCAGTTCGCGGCGCTGTCCGCAGATCAGTTTCGCGCCCTGCAGGACCTGTTGTTGCGCCGGACCGGTGTGGATCTGCTGACGGCGCCGAAGGCGACCACGGTATCCGGGAGATTGGCCGAGATTCAGGTGAGCGAAATTCGCACGGTGGTCACCGGCCTGAATGCGCGGGTGGAGGATGCGGCGCAGGCCACGGGATTCAACCGCGTGGAAACCGGGGCGGCATCCAGTCCCGAGATTCAGTATTCCACGGAGCAGATCGCCACCGGCCCGATGCTCCGGATCCTGCCTGAGGCCGCAGGGGATTCATGGAGCCTGACACTCACCGCTCAGTTGACGGAATTCCTGGGGTACGACGACCCGGGGACCGATCAGCCCAGCATCCGGGTTGCTGATGCCAGGCCAGTGACGGCAACGCTGCCGCTGCCGCGCCTCCGGCGGCGAGAGGCGACGGGTCAGGCCCGGGTGGAGCCGGGCGGAGCCGTGGCCCTGCGCGGGCCGATGGTGGAGGAACGGACCGTGGACAAGGGCGGGATCTTCCGACGGGGAACGACCAACGTGGTGCAGAAGCGGCTCTACGTGTTTGTGAAGGTGGAAACCGGCGAGACCAATGCGACGACCGCCGCCGGGTCGCCGGGGAATCCACCGGTCCAGCCGGTGATCGTGCGCATTCCCGGTGGCTTCGATCCCTACCGGGTCGGGGAGAGGGAGGTTCAGGACTTCGAGATTTCGGGCGTCCTCAGGTCCCTCGCCCTGGACCGTCCGGGACTGCGCCTCATCGTGTGTGCGGACTGGGACGCGGAGTGGCGTCGTGTGGCGCCCGTGCTGGAGGTCGTCAAGGACGCGGGAATTCGGAGCGTGCAGGTCCAGCGGACGGAGGCTCCTGAGCGGTGAGCGCGTGTGGAGTCGCCCGCACGAGAATTCGCCCAAGACCCGCGGGCCAGAAACCGCCAGACCTTTGCAGTGCGGGCGGCGGCTTGCCATGCCGTAGCCGGACGAAGGCAGGCTTGCCCCGTCGAAGCCCGACGAAGGCAGGCTTGCCCTGCCGAAGCGGGGCGAAGTCAGGCTTGCCCTGCCGAAGCCGGGCGAAGGCTGGAGCGCAGCGGAGACGCCGCTTTGGAGCGACGCGTGGGCGGAAGC
>JAFLEG010000218.1 GCA_017302195.1 Verrucomicrobiota bacterium | reverse complement strand
GATGGAATCCGGCGTTGAGCACGGTGGGGGAGTTGCGCCCGCCCCGCTTGCCCAGGGCGCCGGGAGAGGTCGGCTCGTTGTCCACGCCCCCCTTGCCCTGATCCACCGCGTGGCAGGAGTTGCAGGACTGGGAGCCGTTCATGGAAAGCTTCTTCTCAAAGAAGAGTTTCTCGCCCAGGGCGACGCGGTCCGGGGTGTCGTTCTCCGCTCCCGGCATCTTCTCCGGGATCGGGGTGATCAGTTCCAGCGCCTTGGCCCGGAGGGCCGTGTCGGCGGGTGTCTGGGCGGCGACCGGGGTCGCGACGAGGGTGGCCAGCAGGCCGGACAGCAGGATGGGGGTGCTCTTCATGGACAATTTTCAGGGGAGTTCTCCAGCGAAGTGCCCGGAGGGCAGTCTGCTGGCGGGACGGCTCCCAGAGGCTGGGAACCGCTACACATTCCAGACGCGGGATCCGTCTCAGCCCTTCAACCCTTCCACGAAACGCTTCATGCGCCCGAGGCCCTTCTCGATCTGGGCCATGCCGGTGGCATAGCTGAGGCGGATGTAGTCGTCGGCGCCGAAGGCGATTCCCGGGACGGCGGCGACCTTTTCCTCCTCCAGCAGGCGCGCGCAGAACTCGGCGGACTTCAGGCCGGTGCCGCTGATGTTGGGGAACAGGTAGAAGGCGCCGCGGCTGTTGACGCAGGAGACGCCCGGCATCTGATTGAGCTGCTGCCAGGCGTAGGTGCGGCGGGCCGCATACTCCTTCAGCCAGAGGGGCAGGTGATCCTGCGGACCCGTCAGCGCCGCCACGCCCCCCTTCTGGGCGAAGGAGCAGGGGTTGCTGGTGCTGTGGGACTGCACCGCGTCAATGGCCTTGGCGATGGGCTCGGGCGCCGCCAGGAAGCCCAGGCGCCATCCCGTCATGCTCCACGCCTTGGCGAAGCCGTGGACGATGATGGTGTGGGCCAGGTGGGCCGGACTGAAGCTGGCGACGGACTGATGGCGGGCGCCGTCATAAAGCAGATGTTCGTAGATTTCGTCGCTCATGATCATCACGCCCTTCTCGATGCAGACGTCTCCCAGCGCCCGGACCTCCTCGGGCGAGTACACCGTACCGGTGGGATTGCTGGGCGTGTTGAGGATGAAGAGGCGGGTGCGGTCCGTGAGGGCCGCGCGCAACTGCGCCGGCGTCACCTTGAACTCGGTGCGGTCCGAGGTCGGCAGGATGACCGGCGTCGCGCCCGCCAGCTTCACCATCTCGGGATAGCTCAGCCAGTACGGGGCGGGGATGATCACCTCGTCGCCCTCCTGGCAGGTGGCCAGGATGACGTTGTAGCAGGAGTGTTTCCCGCCATTGCTGACGATGATCTGGGACGATTTGTAGGACAGCCCGTTCTCGCGCTGGAACTTGTCGGCAATCGCCTGCCGCAGTTCGGGAATGCCCGAGCTGGGCGTGTACTTGGTGAAGCCCCCGGCGAGGGCCTGTGCGGCGGCATCCTTGATGTGCTGCGGCGTGTCAAAGTCGGGTTCGCCGGCGCCAAAGCCCACGACGTCCAGGCCCTCGGCCTTCATCTGCTTGGCCTTGGAATCAATGGCCAGGGTGACGGAGGGCGACAGCGAGGCGGCGCGGCGTGCGATCGGTAGTTGCATACAAGAGCGCGCAGACGTTGGGGAAGGGACGTCCGGAGGCAAGGGGGAAACTTCGGATCGCCAACCGCGGGTCGGATCCCCGCCGTAACCCTGCGGCAGGAATTGGCGGGTTTCGCCACAGCGGCGCTGAGAACACAGGGGAAAGCCGGTGGGGAAGGGAATAGTGGGAGCCGAAATCACCGTTCGTGCGGTGGCTGTCGCCCCTCGACCGCGGTGCCTGTCTCCGAGCGCCCTCCGGGAGGGAGCGGTCCTTTGCGTCCGTGGCGGCCTGTGTGTGTGAAACCTCACGCCGGAGCGTCCACTGACCCCCCGCGGATGCGCCGCATGCCGGAGAAATTCCAAAATGATCCTTGAACGTCGGGGAGCGACGCCTAGTCTTTTCTCCCTTCGACGCGGGGTGGAGCAGCCCGGTAGCTCGTCAGGCTCATAACCTGAAGGTCCTAGGTTCAAATCCTAGCCCCGCAACCAACGGCCTCAGGGCTTAAAATGCCCTGAGGCCGACCCTATTTGGCCACCCGACTGCATGCCGGCCCGCGGGGAGAGACGTCCCGACCATCACCTTTCCCCCAATTTGTTCAGGGCGTCCCCGAAAGGAGCACTCGTCTCGCCTCCACCGCTCGGGAGCGGCACTTCGCCCACGGCATGCGCGACATCAACACCTTCCGGTTGCGCCCCTTCGACTGCAACCGCCACCGCGGCGACCTCAACGTTGCCTTCGCCGATGGCCGGGTTCAGGCCATGCCCCTGCGGACCCTGTTCGAGGACTCCAGCGATGGGGCGTTGAGGATTTGGAACAGGGACAACCAGCCGCACAGGGAGAGGGTGGAGTGAGGGGTTACTTAAGAGATCGTTCAGCTTGAGCGAGGAGGAGTATGTTGCTCGCCGTCAGATGGAGGCAGTAAGCGGCAAGGTACTCTGGAACGGCAATGGGACTAGATCCCTGACCATGACCACCGAGCTTATTCCGTACGGTCGGAACTCCGGCCTCTAGTGTTGAACGCAGCGCAGAAAAATGGCTCTGCATAAACCCTGGGATGAGGCCATTTTGAAACATCACATCAATCAGCGGCTTTGCGGTATCTGTTGGATTGTTCGCCCAACCTCTTTTAACGCAAATCGCCTTCATCGTGCTCTCAAACGCTTTCAGGCAATCAATTAGGCATTCCTTGAAGTTTTGATCGCGATAGTGTGAATGGGCGGAAAGAAACTCCTCATTCGCCCCCTCGTATCTCTTTTCAGCCAGAAGCTGAAGCGCCGGCTTCACAATCTCTGCATGCGCTATGTGAGAGTCGATCTTGATCAATTGGCCAGACTCATACTGAAACCCAACACCATGCTCTTTGAAGCGTCGATTCAATTCATCAATTGCTTCTGTCGGATTCTCTTTGAGTGGAAAATGGTTAGGGTGCTCCAGCATGCACGCAGCTATACACTGGAATGTAAGCTCGATTACATCCAGGGCGCGCTCATTGTCTTCTGATTGGAGCAAGAAATTCGCAACACTTTCAAAAGACGAATGTTCGCGGGCGGTTAACACAAATAGTCCATACTCACGGCAAAGCGCTCTACTGATAAATTCAAATAATTCTAAAACGTTGCTGTCATTTGTATAGTTTCCAAACATCGCGCTCCAAATATGCACTATCTGCACTCGGAGCACCTGAGGAACTTTTTCGTATTGATAGACATCGGGGTATTCGCCCCTTTCACGTTTGCGACGTTTGGAATAAAGATCGAAGATGGCCATAACAAGTTCTCGACTACTCTTGGTTTACTATTGGTGCTGTGGCGGCAAGCACCCCTGAAGCCGATGGTGAATCGACTCCTTATTCACCCGCCTCCGTGAATCCGTCCTTGATCCAGAGAAATGTTCGAACGGCTGGCCAGAACAGAACCACCCACATCACCACGTAACCCTGCACATTGCTAAGACTCACACCTTGAGAATCCAAAGCGGCAACCATGGGAATCCAACCTAGGAAGTAGGTGACGACCACGAGCCGGAGCCATCCTCTGTGCATTGTTCGGATTCGGCGCACAACCCCCTTTGGCTCCTTGCTCATTCCTGGCGATAAGGCTGGCCTCAATCCGAGCAGCGGCTGGCTCGCTCACGATGGCGGGTACTGTGTGAAGTCGTCATTTAGCGGCGGGATTCCGACCCGCACGGGCAAATCTTCACACCCCTTCACACGAAAAAGACAGTATTTTCTTGCATCGGGTTGCATGCCTGATTTGCAAAAACCACAATAAATCGAGGGTTTTTGAGAATTCTGGATGGATTCAAATCCTAGCCCCGCAGCCAACGGCCTCAGGGCTTAAAATGCCCAGAGGTCGGCCCTTCTTGGCCACCCGACCTCCTGCCTCCCCACGCTGAGAGAGGTCCGACCAGCGCCTTTTTATCATTCTGTTCGGGGGTCTCGGCGACGGGGCGTTGAGGATTTGAGACGCGACATCCTGGCACCACCATCATTCCCAAAGTTCGGGAGTCAGAGAGAAGAAGGCGGCCGCAAGAGCACACAGCGCTGCTGTCGCGATCGCCGCATGAAGCCGTCCTGACACTTTTCGGCCAACGCACACCGAAACCAGAGCGAGTAGCGGCATCGCCAAAGCGACCCCGACAATCTCACCCACATTTCCCATGGCTTTTCGGGCGTCTGAGTATGGAGATGCCATCAGTAGCGGCCAAATCCACAAGGCAGGGACCGGAATCAACAAAGCCCAGTTGGACCAGGGAATGCGATTTCGGCCGAAGTAGAGAATCGGCGCAGAAAAGGCGACGCCCCAAAAACCCACGAGATGAGAGAACACCAGCAGGAAGACGACGGGCACAGAATGATCCAGGAGCGAGAGAGGCTCCCGGCGCCTAGTTTTCGGTGGGCGGCTCGGGGTCGGGCTGGAACAGGCGGAGGTACACCTGGTCTCCCGTGGGCAGGATGGAGGGCGGGAGGACCGCCTGACGCTTCTGGCCGATGTTGGTGGGGGTCACCTCCAGGGTGGTCCAGGCGGGGGCGGTGAGGCTGGGAGACGCCTGCAGCAGGAAGCCGGAGTCGGGAACGGTCCAGTTGGCGATGTAGCCCGCGTCCTGCGGGGCGACAAACTGCACGCCGCCGGCGGCGGCGTTGGGCGTCCAGAGGATCGGGTCCAGTTCGCTGCCCGTGAACTGGTCGGCGACCAGGACCTGGCTGCCACGCTGGATCCGGATGCCGCCGACCCCGACGCCCTGGCCCTTGTTGCCATCGGCATTGGGCTGGATGCCGAAATAGACGCGCAGCAGCGGGCCGAAGTCGCTGCGGAACCAGTTGGCCGCGTCGGCGCCGATGTCCACCGGCGCGCTGACGGTGCCGTCCGGCGCGGTCATGGTGAACACGCTGCCCTGGGCGGTCAGGGTCCAGGTGCCCAGGATGGTGCTGCTGTTGACCACGGTGTGCGGTTCGCCGGCGCCGTAGAGTTCGGTGTTGTTGCCGGCCTGGTCGGTCTTGAAGCGGAAGGTGGCGTTGCCGCCGGTGGCGCTGGCCTTGATGTCCATGTAGGCCAGCGTGGGCTGGTTCCAGTCGGGGGAGGTCTCGGTTCCGGGGGTGCCGGGGACGAGGAAGATGTGCGCCTGGAATCCGGGATACGCGGTGGCGTCGGGGAAACGGTCGAGGGTGAAGGAATACGACACGGGCTCGGGGGAATCCACGAAGCTGTACCGGGTGGGATCCTCCGGATTGTCGGCCGTGTACAGGTTGTGCCGGCCGTAGGTGTCGGAACTGGTGGCGACCAGGGTGAGGCCGGCGTCCGCCTTGGCGAGGCCCAGCGTGGGCGGCGGCGGCGGCGCGGTGTTCCGGGTGAAGCTGAGGTTGTCGAGGTTCAGGATCACTGGGCCCAGCAGGCCGTTGTCCCCCACCTTGAAGGTGAGCCGGTGCGTCTGGTTCGCGAGCGGATTGATCTTCACGCTCAGGCGATGCCAGTCCGTGTCGCTGATGCGGGTGCCGGTGGCCCCATCCACCGTGGTGCTCAGCCAGTCCCAGCCCGAACCGTTGCGCAGGATGACCTCAAAATATCCGTAGTCGCCGGTGGCCCGTGGTACCGAGGTCGGATCTACCCGCACGTCCAGATTGAGGGTGTCGTACTCCAGGGCGGCGTTCACGTCGCCCCCCGGGAGGAGGAAGGTGAAGACCGACTGCTGATAGGTGTCCGGGGCCGCGAGGAACTGGTGGTCCAGGCGGGCCATGCCCGAAGTGGAACGGCCATGGGTATCCGCAGGGTCATAGGACACCACGCCCTGGGCGGACCAGTTTTCCCACGACCACCCCGCGGGCGTGAAGTCCACCGACCCGTTGTCCACATTGCTGATCACCACGTCGTCGGGATGGGTGGTGTAGGCGATGTTGTCCACGCTCAGCGTGATCGGTCCCTGGAGATCGTTGTCCCCGAGCTTGATCGTGATGGCCCGGATGGAGTCCACGCCGGCTTTCGGCACCGGGAAGGTGACGCGCCACCATCCCGTGCCCTCCAGGCGGAAGCCCGGCAGTCCGACCCAGTCCCAGTTGCCTCCCTGGCGGAGGATGACTTCCAGCCAGCCGTAGTCGCCCTCCACCCGCGGGGTGGAGGCCTCGTCCACCTTCACGTCGAAGGTGACCGCGCCGACCTGCCCGACGAAGTCCTCGGGTGCCGGGAGCTGGAAGGTATAGACCGCCTGCTGATAGCCGCCCCCGGCGGTGAAGTTGTTGACGAGTTGCAGCGATCCCGAGGTGGCCGATCCGCCGGTGACCGGCGAGTTGCGGGTGGCGTCATGGCCGGCGCTGCTGCCGGCGGCAGACCAGTTTTCCCAGTTCCACCCGGCGGCATCCAAATCGAATGCCGAGTTGGTGAACAGGACGTCCCCCGCGGCTGCCGGGAGCGCGCCCAGGGCGAGGCCGACCATCAACGCGGCCGGAAAACTTCGAAGGAGGCGTGGGGGGCAAGCAGTGGCGTTCATGCTGTGTTGGGGAATCATGAGCCCTCCGGAGGCCTCGTTCAACGGCGATCCACGATCAAAGTGTGCACCGGGCGGGTCCAGAGGGTGTCGGCGGCATTCCACCGGAAGATGCCTCACACCAAGGGCACGAAGGGCGCCAAGGAAACCGGGCCAGGGCCAGGGGCCGAGGAGATCCCAACGGGGACTTCGTGTTCCCGAGTGTGATTCCGAAGTGGAGCGGTGATCCTTTTGAGCCGGGAAACGTCCCCCGCACCCGAGGGCTTGCCCCATCAGAATCTGAGAGGCACCGCTGCCGCCGTGATCCCGGCACGACTGCGGGTCAATCCACGTCGCCGGTGATCACCAGTTGATAGAGGCGCTGGACCGTCAGCAGCGGTTCCGTGAATTGAGCTTCGAATCCGGTGAACTTGACGGTGTGGTTGGTCAGCACCGCGGGGGCCGCTCCCAGGGCGTCCATGGCCCGCAGTTCGTAGGCGTGACCCGGTTCCAGCAGGTATCGCAGCTCCAGGCCTCCCTCCACCAGACGGGGCGTCTGGAGGGTCGGTTCAAACGGAGCCGGCGGGGTGAACTCGATGGTCAGGACGGGCTGTTCACCTGCCGGGGCCTCCCGGGTGCAGACCC
>JAFLEG010000217.1 GCA_017302195.1 Verrucomicrobiota bacterium | reverse complement strand
CATCAATGTGTATCCCCGGGAGATTGAGGAGATCATTTACGCCTTCCCCGGTGTGAAGGAATGCGCGGTGGTGGGCGAACCCGACGAGCGTCGCGGCGAGCGTCCCGTGGCCTTCGTCGCCATGGACGAGGGGCAGATGCTGGACGAGAAGGCGCTGCTGGCCTTCCTCAAGGAGCGACTGGCGGATTACAAGCTGCCCCGCCGGGCCGTGGTGATGCCCGCCCTGCCGCGAAACGCCACTGGCAAGCTGCTCAAGACCCGGCTGCGCGAGATGGTGCATGGCGGCGCGTGAGGCCCCCGCTGAAGGGCCTCACACCAAGGACCGCAAAGGGCGCCAAGAAAATCCTGGAAGGGTAGGGGCGCGTTCCACCACGCCCCTGTACAACGCCGCTGCGCCCGTGAACAAACGACGGGTATCGCGGAACGCCCCAACGCATGCCGTTTCCCCCTCCCTCACGGAACGCCTCCCCCTTTGTGCCCTCGGTGTCCTTCGTGAGAGCCCACGCATTCCGTCCCCATGCCCCAATCACGATCCACAACAGGGAGCTGGCCCGTCCGCCGTCTCATCCCCCGGCCACGATCTGCACAATTTCCAGGCGATCCCCGGGACGCACCGTGCGTCCGTCAAACTCCGAAGGCGCCACCGCCTCCCCGTTCAGTTCGACCACCACGCTGCGGGGACGCAGCCCCTGCTGTTCCAGGAATCGGGTCAGGGAAGCGGCCTCGGTCCAGGGCACCTCGCGTCCATTGGCGGTCACCGTCACCGGGGTAGCGTGAATTCCCCCGACCGGTCCGCCAACTCCGGATCGAGGGACGAGCCACATGCTGATCAGACCGACATGAGTGGTCCGCCCCATCCGTAATCTGATGGCTGCCATTGCCCCGCCATCGGCAAAGCGCGTGGTATCCGGGAGGGAACGTCACCCGGTGGGGCGAGGCCCTGCCTGGGCCGTACGCGTCGTGGCGAATCAATGTGGTCGCGACTCCACAAGTGAACTCGGAGGCACGCCCTGCCGCGTAAATCAGAACGCACGCTTGGGACTGCGGTGGCTTGCCACCGCTTTGGCGTCGGCCGCGAACGGCGCTCGGGCGGGAAAATGAACGCCCGGTTCGCGGTCAGCGCGACGCGGCAAAGCGGCGTCTCCGCTGCGCTCCTGCCTTCGCCCTGCTTCGGCACGGCAAGCCGCCGTCGCACTCCAAGGCCTGGAGACCTTGGGCGAATTGCGGTGGTGGTGCCTCCATGCGCGTGCACAGGGAGCTTCGCCCTGCCAGAAACTGAGAGGCGCCGTTGCCGGAAAGCGCCTCGACAACAGGTTGGGCAGCCCGCAAGATATGCTCAGAGTCCGGTTGGTTGTACCTCGCATCGTCCGCCCATGAAATCGAAGTTCCATCAGCTCCCGGGGATCGTGGGTTTTGGCTGGCTCCTCCTGATCTGCTGCGGAGTTTGCGCGGCAGACCGCAACACGACCACCGAGCGTGAACTCGACAAGGAGATTGTCACACTCTTGGCCAAACGATCCTCGCTGATCATCGTCGGTGAGCCGATTGGCTATTCGATGCAGGATCGCTACGGGATGGCGTTGAATGCCGCGATTCCCTTCCAGGTACGGGTGCTCAGGGTGCTTGCCGGAAACGGTGCGGCGGCCCACCAGGCAATCCAGGTGGGCGTGACACGCGATGAAGTGATGTTTCGGTACGAGAAAGGAAAAGCGTTCGTGTTCTTCCTGCACCACGATCCGAATCAAGGGAAGGTGACCCAGGCGCCCTCGACGCGAACCGAGTGGCGAGTTGTATCGGACTACCTCGGAGTTCAAGCGCATTCCCTGACTTTGGAGCGGATGATCCAAGCAACCAACAATACGCATGAAAGCACCCCTCAATAGGCCTCTGATCCTGGCCGCCCTCGCCCTGCTGCTGCCGTGGATCCACCTTTCGGCTCGGGCGGCGGACGCAGCCGCCGCCGCGGCGACCAACGCACTGCAGCGTCTTCAGGGAACCTGGGAGGGGTTCATGGTGGGCCAGGAGGCCAGCGGCAAGATCTCGGTCCGAATCGCCGATCAATCGCTGCACTTCCATCGGGATACCAACTTCTGGTTTGAGACGACGTTCACGCTGCCGGCGGGCAAGGACCCACAGCAACTGCACGCCACCATCCAGAAGTGTCCGCCCGGACAGGAAAGCAGTGTCGGCGAGGTGGTCGTTGCCCTTTTCAAGATTGAGGGCGGGACGCTGACGCTGGTCGCGTTGGGTGGCGGCGAGGAGGAGGTGCCGAAGAGCTTCGAGGCCATTGAAGGGAAGGGGGCGGATCGCTACGAACTCCGGAGGGTTCCGCCTCAAGGCAAGGATGCGGAACCCTGCAACGCCGGACGAACCGAGTGCGCTGAGTCCGGGAAAGGCACGGGTCGCCCGGCGGATTTCTGGCTGCCAGATTTCGGGGTTCCAGGATCGCCGAAGTAGGGGAGGTGGGTGGGGTTGCTGCCGGAGGCTTGGTGAAACTCTCGCCCCGGCCACAGGCTTTCTCCATGCTCCGGTCATGCGATCCATGACCGGTTATGGCCGGGGTGAACTGGTGCACGAGGGCAGCCGGGTGGTGGCCGAACTGCGTGCGGTCAACCGCCGGCAGGCCGAGGTGAGCGTGCGGCTGCCTCCGGAAATGGAGGCCCTGGAGGCACGCGTCCGGGACGAGGTGCTGAAGGCGGTCTCCCGGGGACGCGTGGATGTGCGGATTTCGGCCGAGCTGCCTGCGGGGGCTACGGGCAGCCGGCTCAATGCGCCGCTGGCCGAGGCGTATGTGCGGGAGCTTCGGGCACTGGCCGCCCGGCTCGGGATTGACGGGGACCTCACACTGGACGCCGTCCTGCGCTGTCCCGGCCTCTTCCAGACTGCGGCGGGCGGCGAGGAGCCGGACGCGCTGTGGGCGTGCGTGGCGCCCGCCCTGCGACAGGCGCTGGACGCGTTGAACGGCATGCGCACCGACGAGGGGGAGGCGTTGGCAGCGGACCTGGGGTCACGGATTGAGGCCATGCGGACGGCCGTGGCCCGGATCCAGGCGCAGGCTCCCGGGGTGCTGCTGAGATACCGGGAGCAGATGTTGCAGCGCATCCGCGCGGCAGGTCTCGAGAGCATCGGCGCCGATGACGAACGGGTGCTCAAGGAGGTGGTGCTGTTCGCCGACCGCTCGGACATCAATGAGGAACTGACCCGGCTGCAAAGCCACTTCACCCAGTTCGAGGCCGCCCGAAACGCCCGCGAGCCCGTGGGCCGGAAGCTCGACTTCCTCGCGCAGGAGATGAACCGCGAGGTGAATACCATCGGATCCAAGGCCAATGACGCCGCCATCGCCGCCGACGTGGTGCTGCTGAAGACGGAACTCGAGCGGTTTCGGGAACAGGCCCAGAACATCGAGTAGCCTGCCCGCCATGCGTTCCCCCCTGATTCTGCTGATCTCGGCGCCGTCCGGCGCGGGCAAGACCACCGTGGCCGACGGCATGATCGCCGCCACGCCGTCCCTCCGGCGGGTCGTCACCTGCACCACCCGTCCGCCCCGGGCGGGCGAGGTGGATGGCCGGGACTACCATTTCCTGGAGGTCGCCGAATTCGCCGCCCGGGTGGAACGGGATGAGTTCCTGGAACACGCCACCGTTTATGGAAAGTCGTACGGCACGCTCAAGCGCTCGGTGGTGGCCTTGCTGGAGGAAGGCCAGGATGTGCTGCTGAACATTGACGTCCAGGGCGCCGCACGGGTCCGCGAGGAGGCGCGGAGGGATCCGCTGCTGGACCGCGCGCTGGTCACCGTCTTTCTCACCCCGCCGACGCTGGGGGAACTGGAGCGGCGGCTGCGCGGGCGGGGATCCGACAGCGAGGAGGTCATCCGGCGCCGCCTCGAGGCCGCACGCTCTGAGGCGGCCCGCTGGCGGGAATTCGACTACCTGCTGGTCAGCGCCACCCGCGAGCAGGATTTGGCGCGGATGCAGGCCATCTTCACCGCCGAAACCCTGCGCCGGGACCGGAACGATCTGCACCTCGGGGAGTGACTCGAAGCGCCCCGTGACGCGGCGGACTGAGCGCTACTTGGGAGGGGCCGGCTGGGTCGGTGCGGCACCCGACACCTTCACGCTCCCGTCGGTGCCGATCTCCGCCTGGACCGGCGCATTGGTCGAAGCCGGCGGCGCGGCGGGGCGCCGGATGCCCTCGTTGAGCACCTGGGAACCCTTCTTGTCCGATCCGTAGAGTCCACGCCGGATCAGGTCAATCCGACGGGCCACGTTCAGCTCGTCCTTCAGCTTGCGCACCTGCTCACGCAGGGTGGCGAGGTCGTTGAAGCGGCGCTCCAGATCGGCCTTCTCGGCCAGAAGGCGCCGCAGTTCCTTCTGGAGTTGGTCGCGGTTCCCCTCGCTGGCGGCGAGTTTGCGCTCGGTGTCGGAAATCTTGCCGTTGAGGTTCTGGATCTCCCCGGTGAGGCCGTCCATGCGCTGGGTCAGGTCCTCGCGTTCCCCCTCCAGTTCGCCGATCTGCTTGTCGCGTTTCTCAATCTCGGCCTGCGCGACCGCAGCCGCGGCCCGGGCGTCCGCCTCGGTCTTGATCAGCGCCTCGGCGGTGGTGGTCCAGCGGTTGGACACCGCCTCGAGCTCCCGGGCGCGCAGGACCAGATTGGTCTGAAGGCGCAGCGCCTCGCCCTGTTCCCGGGTCAGCCGCGCGGTGGTCTCGACCAGATCATTGGACATCCGGGCGATGCGGGCGGCGGATTCCGCGGCGCGCTGCCCGGCGTCGCGGGTGCTGAGCAGCCAGCCGACGCCGAGCCCGAGGGCCAGAAGTCCCAGGAGAATGCTGAGGGTCTTTGCGTTCATGAACCAAATCCAAAGCTGATCGTGTGCCACAAGCAAGGCAAGGTCCTGGAGGATGCCATGGGAGTGGATGAGAGCCGCGGCTTGCGGGAAAGACGTCCATCGGTAACGTGAATTCATGCAAATTCCGGACAGAGCCGGGGTGATGCTCCTGGATGGATGTCCCCTGTTTCCGCGCGCCATGGTGCCGCTTTTCATCTTCGAGCCGCGCTATCGCAGCCTGCTTGCTGATGCGCTGCGCGGCGAACGGATGATGTGCCTCGCGATGCGCCAGCCGGGTGCGGGGACGGAACGGCCCAGCAAGCTGGCCGGTCTCGGCCTGATCCGCGTGTCGGTCACCAACCCCAACGGCACCTCCCATCTGATGCTGCAGGGGCTCACCCGGGTGCGCCTCGGGCGGGCCGTGCAGACCAAGCCCTACCGTGTGCACCGCATTGAGCCGGTGGAGGAGCCGCCCACCGAGACGCTGGCCTCCGAGGCCCTGGCCGGACGCCTGCTCGATCTGGTGGAAACGCGCCTGCGGCTCGGCGTGGCCTTCCCGCTGGCCGCCGTGCTTCAACTGGCCGGGGTGGAGGAGCCGTCCGGAACGGTCCGCATCGAGGATTGCCTGCGGGCGCTGCGCGGGATTCCGGACCCCGGAAGCCTCGCCGATCTGGTGACCACGCTGCTGGTGTCCAACGCCGCCATGCGTCAGGTGGTGCTGCAGACGCTGGACGTGGAGGAGCGGTTGCGGCATGTGGTGCACTTTCTGGCAGGGGAGATCGAGGGCTTCCAGAAGAAGGCGGCCCAGTGAACGTCCCGCCTCTGGACGAGGAGGGGCTGAAGGCGGCCTCCACCGAGGAGATTCATGTGGCGCTGTTTCTGCAGTTGGTCTCCGGCCATGCCCAGATGGCCCTGCTGTTCCTCGGGGAGCTGCCCCATCCCGACACCGGGCAGCCGGGCATTCCGGACGTTCCTTCCGGCAAGATGTTCATAGACCAGTTGGAGATGCTGGAGGTCCGGACCCGCGGAAACCTGAACGCCGAGGAGACCCGGGTGCTGCAGCAGGCCCTGCACGCCACCCGGCAGGCGCTGGCGGCGGTTTTGGACCGGCAGTCAGCCTGAGGCCATTCCGCAGGCCCCGGGGCGATGGCGCCGCGGCGGGACACAGATGCAGGAAAGGCCAGAGCGGCCGGATTGGGTTGGCCTTCCGTCGCGTCCTCCGTCCGGCTCGATCCCTCCGTGGTGTAATCCTGGCCTGATGGGCAGCACGGTTCTTTTGGGGAACAGTCCAGCCGCCACTCCCCGGGTGAAACTTTGGGGCGCGCGCCGGGGTGCTGTCAGGGACGTGAGGCTTTTCCTGATCCTGGTTGCCTGGGCGCTGCTCCTGGTCCTTTGCTGGCCGTTGGCGCTGGCGGTGCTGGTGCTCTTTCCCCTCGTGTGGCTGATCGCGCTCCCGTTTCGCCTGGTCGCCGTGGTGATTCAGGCCGGCTTCGCCCTGGTGCGCGCCGTGCTGTTCCTGCCGGCCCGGATTCTGAGCTTGGGACGCGAGCGCTGAAGGGACCATCGGATGCCGGCGTTCGGCAGGTGCCTGCCAGCCGGCAGTGCGAGGCTCAGACGGAACCAGTTAATTCTCTGGGGAGCGCACGCGGGGGCGCGCACGCTCCCCGAAGTTGCGGAATCGTTCCGGCTCAGTTGTTGAGCGGCGGACCGATGGTCTTCAGGAACTGCACGGTCCGCTCGGCCGTGCCCCGGTCGGCGCGCGGGTGCACGGGCAGGTTCACGGTCTCTCGGGCGGCACGCTCGGCTTCCGGACACTGGCCGGGACGGTAGTTGTAACGTTCCAGCGGGGTCTCCGCGGGGTGAAGGGGGCTTTCGAACCAGGGGCCGATCTCCAGGAGCTTCTGGGCGCCCTCACGCAGGGCCCGTTCCTTGTCCGCCACCCGGAGGGGCACACGGACCGGTACCGGCTCCAGGTGGTCCCCCAGCTTGGGCATCGGCCAGCCGGCGTTCTGGAGCAGGTCGTGGTAGAGCGTCCGCATCTGACGCCGGTGCGCGATGTTGTCGTCCAGGTGACGGATTTTCCGGAGCCCGGTGCGGGCCTGTCCGGCGCTCATGCCCATGAAGAAGTCGGAAGCCATGCGGGCATCCAGGTCGTCGGGGGCGTTGGATCCGATGATCGCGCCGCGCTTGCTGAGCCAGCGGAAGACCGCGGTGATCAGGGCCGTGGTCCGGGGATAGACGCCGACGGTGTGGGTGAGGCGCTGTGCGGAGAGCACGCCCGCCAGTTTTCCCGAGGGGGTCTGCATCTCCCGCTCGCGGAGGTCGCGGATGCGCGCCGCCAGTTCCGAGTCATTGGTCGCCAGCATGCCGCCGAGGCCGGTGGTCATGTGCTTGTTCCACTGAA
>JAFLEG010000216.1 GCA_017302195.1 Verrucomicrobiota bacterium | reverse complement strand
GCCGTTCACGCGGGCGCATGCGCGGGGGCATCGCCGGGAGGCGCCGCGGTGCTGGCCCGGATCTCCAACTGCGCCGGCAGGCGCTGTGAGGATGCCGGTTCGCCGCGCAGCAGCTTCATCATGACCTCCATCGCCACGGTGCCCAGGCGGAGCTTGGGCTGGCGGACGGTGGTCAGCGGCACGCGGAAGTATTCCGCGGCCAGCACATTGCCGAAACCCGCGACGCTGACGTCCCCGGGGATGCGGAATCCCTGGTTCAGCACGGTATCCGCCGCGCCGATGGCGACCAGGTCATGGGCGCACTGGATGGCGGTGCTGCGGGTGTCCTCCTGGAGCCACTGCAGCGCCGCCGCCGCGCCCTCCTCGATGGTGGCGCCGGCGTTGAACACCAGCCGGTCATCCAGGGCGATCCCGGCCTCGCGCAGGGCGCGGCGATAGCCCTCCAGACGTTCCAGGGCCGGCGGCGATACGCGCGGACCGGAAAAGAAGGCGATCCGGCGGTGCCCCAGTTCCAGCAGATGCCGGGTCATCGCCCAGCTCGCGGCGAGATCGTCGGTCTCCACCGCGGGAAAGGATTCGCAGAACGGGGCCCGATGACCGAGCAGCACCACCGGAATCTTGCGCCGGAGCAGTTCCTCGTAGATCGGGGCGGAGGGGTCCATCCGGTACACCGGCGAGAGAAAGATGCCGTCCGCACGCCGGGCGATCAGCCTCCGGAGCACCGCCTCCTCGCGGTCCGGACGGTTCAGCGACTGGGACACCACCAGGTCGTACCCCATCTCGTGGGCCCGCTCCTCGATGCCCAGCAGGATGCGGGCGTTGATCGGGTTGGTCGCCGCCGAGATCACCAGCCCCAGCAGTTGGCTGCGCTGGTTCCGCAACCCCTGGGCGCTGATGTCGGGCACGTAGCCCATCTGCACCGCCAGCGCCTGGATGCGTGCCTTGGTCGCCGCGGACAAATCCGGCTTGTCCCGCAGCGCCTTGCTGACGGTCATCACCGACACCCCGGCGGCCGCGGCAATCTCTTTCAGACGAACCATCCGGCGCAAGGAAGGCAGAAGTGCCCCCCGGGAAACAAGCCCCGGTTCCGTTGCGCTGCGCGGGGGCTGCCTCTCCGGATCCTGGACCCGGCGGGGCAGGAGCAGATCACCCGCCGGCCAGGGTGCGGAGGTCCCCATCACTGCCGCGGGCAAGGAGGAGATATGTGCGGCCCTCCCGCTCCCAGAGCGCGGTGTTCCATCCGCTGGAGGCCGCGAGCTCCAGGGCACCGGCGGTGCGGCCGGGCAGAGCGCCGTCGGTAAGCACCAGGTGGACGATGCCCAGCGACGGACTGGAGAAGCAGATCAGGGTCACCTTCCGGCCTTCCCAGGAAAGCACCTGGCATCCGTAGCTTTCCAGCGGCTCCAGTCCGGGAGGCATCGGCGCGGCGGCGGCGCTGCTCTTGCCCGACAGAAATCGCCGGAGTTCCGGAAGGGAGGGCGAGTGGATCTGCAGGGCATAGCGGCCCTCGGTGAGCATGGAAGCCATGGCATCCCGAAACGCCCCGGCATCGGTGCTCCCGCGAATCGCCAGGCTGGCGTCCCCGCGGGAGGGCCGTCCGGAGAAGATCCAGGCACCCAGGCCAGCCAGCACCGCGAGGCTCGCGGCCATCGCCCAGAACGCGGGTCCGGACCTCAGCCACGGCCCCGGCCGCGCCGGGCGTCCGGCCAGAATCGCATCCCTCAGCCCCGGCGGGGCCGGCATCGAGCGCATCCGGGCGCGGAGACTGCGGTCCACCCGCAGTTGATCTTCGAGCCAGGCCGCCAGTTGGGGATCGGATTGAGCGGCTGCGAGCGCCTCGGCCAGTTCGGAGCCCGGCGGGGCGGCTTCACCGAGGCGGTAGGTGGACAGGATGCGGCGGGCGTGGGCGGGGTCCATGGGTCAGGCGGCTCGGGATGGGAACCGGAGGACGCTGGCTCCGGGCGGTCGGGCGACGAGGGCTCCGTCGGAGAGGAGTTGGTGCAGCCGTGCCTTGCCCCGGGACAGTCGGGACATCACGGTGCCGATCGGGATGCCCAGGATCTCGGCGATCTCGGCGTAGGAGTAGTCCTCCAGGTAAAACAGGGCGAGGGGGGGCCGGAAGACCTCCTCCACCCGGGAGAGCGCCGCGAGCGCCGCGGCGCCGTCCAGTCGCTCCACCATCTCGGGTTGGATCACCGGCAGCTCGGGGGCTGCGGTCTCGAGATCCTCGGTGGGGTGCCGTGTGTCGCGCCGGCGACGATGGAGAAACTCGCGGTGCACCGTGGTGAACAGCCACGACTTCACCCGGCGGGTGTCGCGGATCTGCCGTCCCTTGTCGGCCAGCCGCCAGAACGCCTCCTGGGTGAGGTCACAGGCATCGGACTCGGTGCGCGCCAGGCTCAGCGCGAACCGGAACACATCGCCGTAGTGGGCATCCACCACGGAGGTCAGATCAAGATCGCCGTCGAACATCCGGAGGTCTCAGGGGGCACTTCGCGGTTTGGAAGCCGGGGTGTCAACCCCCGGCCCGGTCGCCCGGTCTGCCGGGTGTCGGGACCGGGTGGGTGCGATCAGTTCGTGCCGTGTCCCGCGGTTGCGGACGCCACCGCCCGGCGCCAAGGGCGATGGGACCGCCGTTGGCAATCACCCCGTCCACACCGGACGGCATCGCCGCGAGGAAGGCGGCGTTCAGCGGCGCGGTGTTGCCATCCTCGGCGATGCGCTCCAGGGCCATGCTGGCCGCCTCGCCGGAGTTGTAGAGGTCGAAGGAGCCGTCGTGGAAACCCCCCCAGACCGGCGTCAGGAAGGTCTCGTTGGCGGGGGCAAGGTTTTCAATGGTGACCTGGACCGAAATGGCCAGGGCGGGCGTGGTGGCGGCGAGGACGGCGAGGCTGCCCAGGAGGCGCCGGGACGTGGTGAATGAGTTCATGGAGTCGGTCTTTGCAGGAACCCCCCCCGCGCGGCGGCCCCGAGGGTTGGGTCCGGTGCAGGCCACGCATCGAGTCGTGTCGTGAAGTTCCTGATCGCACATGGGAGTCGGAGGGTGCGCGGCTATTCCCGCCGAATTTTTCGGTGACCTGAATCGCCCGGCACGGACGTCCGGGAATAAGCCGCTGCGCCAACCCTCGCATGGGCATGACACGTTCCCGGTCCACGTCTCCCGGTGCCGCAGCGCAGGTGGCCTGCGGTGGCACGCATCGCGCAACTTGCCGCTCCCGCGGCTCCCGCGGCGGCCTCCGGCCCGTCCGGCAGTGTTCCCAACCCGCATCCGATCAGCGACGTCCCTCGGCCCGCACCCGTGGATGGACGGCCCTGGTAACGTCCCTGCTGCTGCTGGGCGCCGCGGGATGCGCCGCTCCGGGTGTCGCCCAGCAGCGCCTGGTGAGTCAGCCGGACATGGTCTTCTCAACCTCCGCGGTCTGGAACTTCGACCAGCCGCTCGCCCTGCAGACGGAATCCGGCCGGGCCTTCGCCGGCGCGGGGTCGGCTTCGGGCTGCTCCAGTTGCAAGTAGTCCGCCTCCCCGTGAATCCCGTTCGTGTCATCGCGCTGGGCTGGGTTGCGATCCTGTGCACGGCCACGGTTCGGGCGGCCGTCGTGCCGTCGGTCGAGGTCTCCAGCGAAACCCAGTTTTCCCCGGACATCACCCTCACCCAGACCACGGGGGCGTGGACCGATCGCCGGGAGGCACTGGAGTGGACGCTCGCCGTGTCGGGGGCCACCACCTCGCTCGATTACCTGCCGGTTCCCGAGGACATCTTCGGCTCCGCGGTCACCCTGAACGAGCCGCGCATCTCCGGACTGGCCACGCTGCGCTACGCGGTGGCGTCCTCCTGGACGGTCCTGGCCACCGCCGGCGCGTATCACGGGTTTGCCGACTACCAGAGCCTCTGGATCAGCGAATTCTACCGGCAGTCCTTTGCCGGCCTGCCCGGCCTGGAGGATCCGGATCCCCGCGGGGCCTTCGGCAGCGCCGGCGTCCGGTGGGAATACCGCACCGGAACCGGCTTTGTGGAATCCTCGATCATCCGCGCCCACGACGTCATCGCCCCGGGCTACGATGAGGTGATTGATCCGGATCAGGGACTGGTGGCGGTGCAGCCGCTGCGTTCGGAGCTGATCACCCTGGCCTGGAGCACCAAGTTCGAGAACGTGCTCACCCGGCGTCTGCGCAGCCAGTTGGAGTTCCGCATGGCCGGACAGTCCGAAACTGGGCTGCGGCTCAGCGGCATCGGCTCGCTGCTGTATGCTCCTGCCGAGCATTGGGTGCTACGCGGCGAAGCGGGCTACACCACGGAGGCGCCGGAGGAGGTCGAGGGCTCCACGGCGTCCCGCTTCCGCGCCGGCTGGGGAAGTCTGGTGGCCGATCGCCGGCTGGGGGAGCACTGGTGGCTGAGCCTCTCGGTACGGGGCTATCGGGACAACGGGGAGATCCAGGACAGCATCTCCTTCTCCACCTCGGCGCCCCCCCTGACGGCCTGGCAGTTTGCCGCCGGGCTGCGGGGCGTATGGGACCGTCACTCCTTCAAGATCTCCGGCGGTCCGTACCTGACCGACTACGGCGCGGTGGACTTCAGCACCCTCTTTTTCGCCAACCTGTACCGTGACCGCAATTTCGGCGTGGTGCAGGCGGCCTACCGATTCGAATTCTGACTGAAATCCCGTCATGAACCGCCTGAATGCACTGATCCTCGCCCTGTCGCTGCTCGTCGCCGTCTCCAAGACCGTCCTGGCGGCGCCCTACCAGGTCGGCGACATCGTCACCGAGGTGACCAACCTCGTGGACCGGGCCACCGGACAGCCCGTGCCATTGTCGCGACTGGAGGGCCATGTGCTCTTCATTGATTTCTTCGCGCACTGGTGTCCGGTGTGCCGCGGCGCCGCGCCGCAGATCCTCCGCGAGATTGACGAGTGGTATGAAACCCGTGGGGGCAATCCGGAAGGGGTGCCGATCCTGCACCTCGGAGCCAACCTGCAGGCCGACAACTCGACGGCCAACCGCAACGCCACCACCACCTTCATCAACACCTATCACATTCCCCTGACCATCCAGGACACTTCCCGGCGTCTGCAGGCGCGGTTTGGTCCAACCAGCGGACAGCCCACCTTCGTGATCATCAACGGCCTGACCAACTCGCCCTCCCACCGTCCCTGGGAACTGATCTACGCGCGCTTCAGCTACCAGGACTCCACGCAGTCGCGTCCGATCGAGGCGTTCCGTGCGGCGATTGATTCGGTCCAGGCTCCGCTGCCCGACCTCAGCGACTTCAAGCTACTCCCGGATGGTCGCTGGCAGTTCTCCACCACCCGCGAGGCGCGGATTCCCCTGCGCCTGGAATGGAGCGACGGCTTGGGTTCCTGGACTCCCGTTCCCGCGCCCCTGCCGCCGGGCGCCGCCGCCGCCCACCAGATCCCGGCCGCCACGGCCGGGTCCGCGGGGTTTCTCCGGCTGGTGCGGTGACGGGTGTGCCGCGGACGGCGCGGCTATTGCCAACCGGCGTCGGGCCCGGGCAAGAATGGAGTCGTGCGACTCCCGGATCCCCTGGTGCCTCCCGAGCCATGGCCTGGGATCATCGCCCGGTTTGAGCAGGGGGTGGCGGTGCACCCGGAGGCCATGGCGCTCGTGACACCGGAGGTTCGGCTCACCTACGACGCCCTCAACCGCCGGGCCAACCGGCTGGCGAACACCCTCCTGGGCCGGGGAATCCATCCGGGGGACGTGGTGGCCCTCGGGGTGCAGGATCCGTCCTGGCTGGTTGCCGGGTTTCTGGGGGTGCTGAAATCCGGCGGGGCGGTGGTTTTCCTGGATCCCAAATCGCCGCCACCGCGGATCCAGGAGATCCTGTCCGACAGCGGCGCCCACTGGCGGGTGACCGCCGGCGGGCCATGGTGCGGCCAGAGGCTGATGGGGCACCCCGGTGGTGACGGCGCACCGGACCCGATCGAGGTGGACGACCTTGCAGATTCAGCCGATGCCAATCCCGTGAGGGAGGTCACCCCGGGGGCGCTGATGCTCGTTGGCTACACCTCGGGGACCAGCGGCAAGCCCAGGGGCATCCGCCGGTCGCTAAGCCAGGGACTGTTCGAGGTGGGCACCTATCTCGGCGAAGTCCCGGTGGGTCCCGGGGACCGGCTGCTATTGGGGATGTCCTTCACCTATGGCGCCTCGACTCGGTTCGCGCTCTCGGCGTTGCTGAGTGGTGCGACCCTGTGCGTGGCGGGTCCCGAGACCCTGGGCATGGAGGGCCTGGTCCGGGCCTCCCGCACCTGGGCCGTCACCCAGTTCTACACCACGCCCTCGCTGTTCCGCCATTTCTGCCGCGCGGCCGCCGCTTCCCAGGCGCCGGAGACCCTCCGGGTGGTCACCCTGATGGCCGAACCGCTCCTCAGTTCAGACCTCCTCCTGTTCCGCCAGCTCATGGGTTGCCGCGGGGGCACGCTGCTGAACTCCCTGGGCAGCACTGAGTGTGGCGTTTACTGCCAGTTCGCCCTGGATTCCGGGATGACTTTTGACGGGGAGCATCCTCCGGTGGGGCCTGCGGTGCCGGGCAAACACGTGTTCCTCGTGGACGAGAATCGCCGCCCGATTCCCGCGGGAATTCCGGGCGAGATTGCTGTCAGCAGCCCGTACCTCGATCAGGTCTTCTGGAGGCGTCCGGACCTGGATGCACAACTGCTGATCCCGCACCCGGAGCGTCCCGGGGAGCGGATCTTCTACACCGGCGACCTGGGCGTCCTGGGAGCCGACGGCAGGGTCCGAATTCTGGGGCGCCGGGATGCCCAGGTGAAGATCCGCGGCCATCGGGTGGAGCCCGCCGAAATTGAATCCGCCCTGTGCCGGCACCCCGGAATCCGCGGCGCCGTGGTGCTGGCCACGTCCCCGCCCGGAGGTCAGCGGATGCTCATCGCCTACCTGCAGCGGAATCCCGAGGGTGCGCGGCCATCCCGGCGGGATCTGGACCGCCACCTGCTGGACCAGTTGCCGGCCTACATGGTGCCGGCGCGCTTTCTGGAGGTGGACGAGTTTCCCCTGACCGATCGGGGCAAGGTGGATCGCCGCGCCCTGCCCGGTGTCGCCACCCGTCCGTGGGAGTCCACCGTATTCGGGACCTCGGTCGCGGAGGATCCGGTGATGGCGGAGGTGGCGCGGCTCTGGGCCGACCTGCTGGGCGCGGAGCCGCCGCATTCCGGCGCCGGTTTCTTCGAGATGGGCGGGGATTCCATCATGGCCATG
>JAFLEG010000215.1 GCA_017302195.1 Verrucomicrobiota bacterium | reverse complement strand
AGCGTCCCAGCCAGAAAAAATTGTCGGCCATCCGGCTCGGCAGGTTATTGCCGACCCGCCGCAGCTCGATGGGTGCCCCCTGGGGCCGCAGCAGCGACGCCGCCGTGTCCACCGGAGCCTCGCTCAGCACCCAGGTGTCCTTGCTGGCCCCGCCCCGCTGCATGGAGATGAAGCGGCCCCCCGGCTCCGGCGCCAGGCGGGCCAATCCGCCGGGCATGACCTGGTAGCCCGAGGGCGTGGCCACGACATACACCCGCACACCCACCGGACGCGGCGCCACAGCCGTGCCGGTCCAGGACGGCGCCGAGGAGAGCCGGACCCGTTCCTGCGCCACCCACAGGTGCGGCTGGAAGGCGATCTGCCGGCGCAACGCATCCCGGGCCGCCGCCGACATGGGACGATCAGGATCCGTGCCGCGCAGGTGCGAACGGAAGGCGGGCTTGATGAACAGCTCGTCGAGATGCTCCGAGACATACATCTCTGCGGATTTCTGGCCGCACCACCAGGTGGCCACCGAGGGCATCAGCAGGTCCTCGCCAAAGAGGTGACGGCAGAGTCCCGGAAGAAAGGCCATGTAGGCGGCACTCTGGAGCAGTCCACTGCCAAGGCCGTTGGCGATGGTGACATTGCCGACGCGCCACGCCTCCAGCAGTCCGGGCACCCCCAGCATTGAGCCGTTGCGCAGCTCCAGGGGATCGCAGAAGTCATCGTCCACCCGCCGCAGGATCACGTCCACCGGTTCCAGACCGCTCAGGGTTTTCAGAAACACACGGTCATCCCGCACCGTCAGGTCCTGTCCCTCGACCAAGGCGTACCCCAGATAGCGCGCCAGGTAGGCGTGCTCGAAGTAGGTCTCGTTGTACGGACCCGGCGTGAGCAGCACCACCCGCGGATGATCCGTCCGGCGCGCTCCCAGGCTGGCCAGTGACGACTGTACGGCGCGGAAGAATCCGGCCAGGCGCTGCACCTGGCAGTCGCGGAAGGCTTCGGGCAGGATACGCGAGGCCACCAGCCGGTTGGCCAGCGCATAGCCCGCCCCGGTCGGAATCTGGGTGCGGTCTGAGACCACCCACCACTGTCCGTCGGGCGAGCGGGCCAGGTCGGCGGCATAGAAGTGAAGGAAGGTCTCCTCCGGCGGACGCGCCCCATGTGCGGGACGCAGGAAGTCCGGTTGGGCAAACACCAGTGCGGGGGGCAGCCATCCCGATCGGATCAGGTTCTGGGGGCCATGACAGTCGGCGAGGATGCGGTCCAGCAGACGGGCCCGCTGCTGGAGCGCGGCCTCAAGTCGGCTCCATTCGTCCGCCTCAATGAGCAGGGGCACGGGGTCCAAACCCCAGGGACGTTCCATCCCCCTCGGATCCCCGTACACGTTGTAGGTCACCCCCTGTTCATGGACGATCCGGCGCCCGGTCTCGTCGCGGCGGCGCAGCTCATCGGCGCCCAGCCGCTGCAGTTCCCGGATCAGCCGCCGGTAATGGGGCCGCTGCTTGCCCGCCGCGTCGGTCATCTCATCAAAGGCTCCCGGCAGCGGCGCGTAATCCGCCAGCACCTCTTCACGGGCGGCGGCCAGCGGTCCGGAGTCAGGAGCCTGTGTCATGCCGGAGAGGATTCTGCGGTCGCCCTCCGGTGGATTGCCAGCCGGGAACGAATGACCATCCCGTTGCGCGGATCTTTTCCGTCTCCCGCCCGGCATCTTTCCCTCCCCAATTCGCGTTCATTGGCGTCCATTCGCCGTTTTGAATCCCAGGGATCCGGTCAAACCAGCAGCGACTTCACCACGTCGCCGTGGACGTCGGTGAGACGGAAATCACGGCCCTGGAAGCGGAAGGTCAGCCGTTCGTGATCCAGGCCCAGGAGGTGCAGCAGGGTGGCATGGAGGTCGTGCACGTGGACGCGCTCCCGCACGGATCGGAATCCCAGTTCATCGGTTTCCCCGACGATGTGACCGGCCTTCACTCCGCCGCCGGCCATCCAGACCGTGAAGGCGTCAATGTGGTGGTTGCGCCCGGTCTTCTCGCGGTTCTCGCCCATTGGAGTGCGCCCGAACTCACCACCCCAGACCACGAGCGTCTCGTCGAGCAGCCCCCGCGACTTCAGGTCCTTCACCAGCGCTGCGCCCCCCTGGTCCACCTGGCGGCACACCGACTCGAAATCGTCCTCCAGATTCTCGCCGGGCCCTCCGTGGCTGTCCCAGTTGGTGTGGTAGAGCTGCACAAAGCGCACCCCCCGCTCGACGAGCCGCCGCGCCAGCAGGCAGTTGCGCGCGAAGGAGGGGCGGTCCTTTTCGATCCCGTAATGTCGAAGCGTGGCGTCGGACTCGCGGCCCAGGTCCATGGCCTCCGGGGCGGCCGTCTGCATGCGGTAGGCCATTTCATAGGCGGCAATCCGGGTGGCGATCTCCGGATCTCCCGTCTCGGCGAGGTGCCGCAGGTTGAGATCCTGGACGGCATCCAGCACCCGGCGCTGCCGTGCGTCCCCATACCGTTCCGGAGTGGCCAGATTGAGGATGGGCTCGCCCTGGCTGCGCAGCGGCACGCCCTGGAAGGTGGACGGCAGGAAGCCGCTGCCCCAGTTGACCGCGCCGCCACGGGGGCCGCGGGGACCGCTCTGCAGGACCACGAAGCCCGGGAGGTTCTCCGCCTCGCTGCCGATCCCGTAGGTCACCCAGGAACCCAGGCTGGGGCGTCCGAACTGTGCCGAGCCCGTATTCATGAACAGCTTGGCCGGCGCGTGGTTGAAGACGTCGGTGGCGCACGAGCGGATGAAGGTCACGTCATCCACAATGGACGCCGTGTGCGGCATCAGCTCGCTCACCCACATGCCCGAGTCGCCGTGCTGGCGAAACTGGCGGCGGGTGCCCAGCAGGGTGGATCGGTTCTTGAACGAGCTGTCCATGAACGCAAAGCGCTTTCCGGCCAGGTAGGAATCCGGGATGGGCTGGCCGTTCAGCGCCGTCAGGCGCGGCTTGTAATCGAAGAGTTCCAGTTGGGACGGCCCGCCGGCCATGAAGAGATAGATGACGTTCCGGGCCCGGGGCACGTGGTGGGTGGCCCGCGGGTCCAGCGGCTGTGCCGCGGCGGCGAGACGCCGCGAGTCCAGCAGCGACGCCAGTGCGACGGAGCCGAGTCCGAGTCCGCAGCGTCCGAAGAAATGACGCCGGGTTTCCGCCTGCAGTTCTTGAACGGGGTTCATGCGAGGAACGAAGCAGGGAGGGCACAACGGAATCCCAGGCAGCGACCCACCGCCTCAGGAGGCCGCCCGCGCCGATACGAACAGCGTGCCAGCGCACCGGGCCCCACCCAACTGCCCCCGCGTTCCGACCGGATTCCTGTGGGAGTCTGCTGAACCGGGTTCGCCAACGATGCCTCGGGCCGGCGGTAAAACTCTGGGGCATACCAGTCGTGGCACCAGTGCCACACGTTGCCAGCCATGTGGTGGAGATCCCAGGGGGACATGCCCAGGGAGGCCTGCACGGGCGCCAGCGGGAGCAGATCGGGATAACTGCGGCGGTGCCGATGGAGTCCCACACGGGCGCGGGACTCCACATCCGCCGCATCCCCCCAGGGAAATTCGCGGGCTGCCGCACCACGGGCGGCGTATTCCCACTGGGCTTCGGTGGGCAGCAGACTCTCCGTCTCGTAATGCGCCCAGTCTCTTCCGCCCGCCCAGAGCGAGTAGGCCGCCGCACCGAACCAGGAAACCAGGATCATGGGCTGGTGTTCGGTTCCAGTCCGCACCTCCCAGCGTCGCCGGGGAGATTGCCGTATCTGTACGTGCGCGTCGCGTCGGTCGCCGGGCCCCACTCCGAACCATCGGGGTGCATGGGGGTTGGCCACGGCGCCGACGCTGTTCAGGAACCGCGCGAAGGCGGTGACTGACACCGGCTCAGCGTCCATGAGGAATGCCGAAATCCGAGCCCGGTGACGCGGCTGCTCGTCATCCGGGGCGCCGGCATCGGATCCCAGTTCCACCTCGGCCTCCGGGAGGAGCACGCAACGCATGCCATCGGTGGATCGGCGAAACTGGGCATGACCTCCCGAAGTCGGGGACGCGGAATCCAAACGGACTTTCTGTAGGGAGTCGTGGCAGCCGTCCCACTGGGTGAAGGGCGTCCCGGGATACGCGTGACCCTGAACGGGAGGCAACGGCCGTCCCCGCCAATCCCTGCGCGGCGGGATGCCCGTGCCCCACTGATGGCGGACGATTTCAGCCAGTCCCGCAACGGTCATCGGATCGCGGAGAAACATGCGCTTTCCAAGGTCATCCGGGATCGAGACGGCGAACTGCTCCTCCAACTCCAGGATCAGTTCCACCATGTCCATGCTGTCAATATGCAGATCCTCGAGGGTCCGCGACTCGGGACGAATCTGATCCACAGGGATGGCCTGCCGCTCGGATATGATCCGGATGACGGCCACTTCGAGTTCCCACAGCGGCGGCGGATTCACATGCGAGGTGCTCATTCTCGGGTGATGGTTTCGTCGAGGTTCAGCAGGACCCGGGCGACGGTGATCCAGGCCATCCGCTCATCGCCCGCCTGCCGCTCGGCATCCAGCAGTTGTTGGAGACGGGCCGTTTCCGCGGATTCCGGAGGGCGGCCCAGGGTCCAGAGGAATGCGGCATTGAGGCGGGTGGCCTCCGGAGCTTCCCGCAGCACGCGCTCAGCGAGTCCTTCGGCGAGTTCCAGGAAGGCGGCATCGTTGAGCAGGGTCAGCGACTGGAGCGGGGTGTTGGACTTCAATCGCCGGGTGCAGGCGCTAAAGGCGTCCGGACCGTCGAACACGGTCAGCGCCGGATGCGGGGTCGCCCGCCAGCGGAAGGTGTAGAGTCCGCGGCGGAAGCGGTCGCCGCCCTCGCTGGTCTTCCACTCCCGGCGGGATTGCCCCATGGCCATCACGCCATCCGGCTGCGGCGGAAACACCGGAGGGCCGCCCAACCGCCGGTCCAGTTGCCCGCTGGCGGCCAAGGCCACGTCCCGGATGACCTCGCCTTCGAGTCGCAGACGACTTTGCCGCCCCAGCAGGCGGTTGAGGGGATCGGGCGCGGTGGCGGCATCCGGAACGTCCGAGGACTGCCGGTAGGTGGCCGAAGTGACCAGAAGCCGGATCAGGCGCTTCAGACTGCCCGGTGTGGGCGTCGCCGCCGAACCAGTCCCGGAAAATTCGGTGGCCAGCCAGTCCAGCAACTCCGGATGACTGGGCGGCGCCCCCTGAATCCCGAAGTCATTCTCGGTCTCCACCAGGCCGCGTCCGAAAAGCTGCTGCCACACCCGGTTCACCAGGACGCGGGCGGTCAGCGGGTGTTCGGGATCGGCGATCCAGCGTGCCAGGTCGAGGCGGTTGGGCGCGAAGTCGCCGTCGGCCGTCAGCGGCGGCAGCACGGCGGGAGTGCCAGGCTGGACCGGATCGCCCGGACGGGTGAAGTCCCCCTTGATGAACACCACCGAACTGCGGGGCTCCGCACGCTCCTGGAGGACCAGGGTGGTGGGAATCACCGGAGCGGACTGCCGAGCGTCGCGGAGTTGATCCCGCAGACGCCGGTACCCGTCGTCCGTGGCGTAGTATCCTTGGAGGGCCGTCTCACGCTGCCTGGCGGTGCGGTGCTCGGGACGCAGCCCCAGGACATTTCGCACCTCCAGCGGGAGCGACTCCCGGGTCGCAGGCGTCAGCGTGGATTCCCACGATTCAAATCCCGGGGCGAGTTCAGCGGCACGTGCTTGGAGCCGGCCTTCCAAAGGCCGGGTCATCGCGCCCACCGCATCGCGGGCGGCGAACTGTTCCGGCGAGGCCGCCTCCAGGGAAGGCTCATCCTGGTTGTTGAAGAAGGCGTAGAGCTGGAAGTACTCCCGCTGGCTCAGCGGATCGAACTTGTGATCATGACACTGCGCGCACGCCACCGTCAGCCCCAGGAACACCGTGCCGGTCGTGTTGACCCGGTCGAGAACCGATTCGATGCGGAACTGCTCTGGATCAATGCCCCCTTCCTCGTTGATCTGCGTGTTGCGGTGGAATCCGGTGGCCACCTGCTGCTCCCGCGTCGCGTTCTCCAGGAGATCCCCGGCCAGTTGGTCGGTCAGGAACTCGGCGTACGGCTGATCCCGGTTCAACGCCGCCACCACCCAGTCGCGCCACGGCCACAGGCTGCGGGGGGCATCAATGCTGTAGCCGTTGGAGTCCGCATAGCGGGCGGCATCCAGCCAGTGGCGGCCCCAGCGTTCCCCGAAATGGGGCGAGGCCAGCATCCGGTCCACCGCCCGCTCGTAGGCATCGGGCCGCGGATCCTGAAGAAAGGCCTCCAGATCCTCCACCGTGGGCGGCAGTCCGGTGAGGTCCAATGCCACCCGGCGAATCAGCGTTGCGGGGTTGGCCGTAGCGGAGGGCGACAGGGAGTCCTCCTCGAGACGATGCAGGATGAAGGCGTCCACCGGATTCCGGACCCAGCCCGCCTGCCGAACCCGGGGAGGCATCCCGCGGACCGGCGGCTGGAAGGCCCAATGGAGGGAGTCCGAAGCGGGCAGCACGGTCCACCACCCGAAGGTGGCTGCCAGCAGGGCGCAGCGAACCGGGAACATCGTGGGGAAACCTTAGCCGGAGTCGTGGGGCGGTGCGAGATCGGTGGTGGTGCCATCCACGGGGACCGCATGCGTCTCGCGTGCTGACTCCGGCGTCCTCGCCGGATTCCTTGTCCTCCAATCTCCTCACCCCACGCGTAACCCCGATCCGGCGCGCAGCCGATGATGGTCCACAAGGTCCCGGGCGGGACGCCCGGGACAACACGCGGGACGCATGTGCTCCCCATCCGGAACCGGGCGGCAATGGGGTTCACAGGCCACGAAGCCTTGCCGCGACGACCTCCCCGGCGTCTTCTCGGGTCGTGAGCGAGGAACTTTTCGATGTGGTGAACGAACGGGACGAGGTCATCGGGCAGGCGCCCCGGAGCGAGGTGCATCGCCGCAACCTACGACACCGGGCGGTGCATGTGCTGCTCTTCAATCATCGCGGGGAGGTCTTCCTCCAGCAGCGCTCCCTGACCAAGGACAACTGGCCCGGCGTCTGGGACTCGTCCTCGTCGGGACATCTGGATGCCGGGGAGGACTACGACGCCTGCGTGCTCCGCGAGGTGCGCGAGGAACTGGGCGTCACCCTCGCCGCGGTGCCCCCGCGCCTCCTGCGCCTGGAGGCCTCTCCGGAGACCGGATGGGAATTCTGCTGGGTGTACCGGGCGGCGCATGAGGGT
>JAFLEG010000214.1 GCA_017302195.1 Verrucomicrobiota bacterium | reverse complement strand
GGCTCCCGTTCCTGGAGATCCCGGCCCATGTTCACATACTGGGCACCCTGGCCCGGGAAGAGGAACACCACGCCGGGCGCCACCTCGGTTAGTTCCCGGGTGGCGACCTGGTTTGGACTCCGGTCGGCCAGGGCTCCGACCGCCTCGGGAACCGAACCGGCGACGACCAGGCGGCGGTGCGGAAAGTGGCGGCGTCCGGTCTGGAGCGTGAAGGCGGCATCCGACAGCGACACCTCCGGATGCGCCGTCAGCCAGTCCCGCAGCCGGTCGGTCATGGCTTCCAGCGAGGCGCGGCTGCGCGCGCTGAGCAGCAGCAACTGCCGGTCGCGGGAGGGTCCCGAGGGCGGCAGGATGGGCGGTTCGGACACCACCACATGGGCATTGGTGCCGCCCACGCCGAACGAGGAGACCCCGGCGTGCCGGGGACGCTCGGTGCGCGGCCAGGGCTGCGCGGTCGCCGCCACGCGGAACGGGCTCGCGGCAAAATCAATGGCCGGATTGGGGCGCTCAAACCCAAGGCTGGCCGGGATCACCCCTTCCCGAAGCGCCAGCGCGGTCTTGATCAGGCCCGCCACCCCGGCGGCGGCGGTGAGATGGCCCAGGTTGCTCTTGATGGAACCCATCGCGCAGTGGGGTCCGGTGGCCGGCGCCGGACGCCCCTGCCGGAAGGCCAGGGTGAGCGCCTCGACCTCGATGGGATCCCCGACCGGCGTGGCGGTGCCGTGCGCCTCCACGTAGGTGATGTCGTCCGGAGATACCCCGGCGTCGGCCTGGGCGAGCGCGATCACCTCGGCCTGGCCGCGCACGCTGGGTGCGGTGAAGCTGCCCTTGCCGCCGCCGTCGTTGTTCAGCGCCGCGCCGCGGATCACGGCAATCACCGGATCGCGGTCCCGCAGCGCCTCGTCCAGGCGCTTCAACACCACCAGGCCCGCGCCATCGCTGAAGCAGGTGCCCTGCCCGCGGGCGTCGAAGGGACGGGTGATGCCGTCCGGACTGTGCATCCCCCCCTCGATGTGGAGGGCCCCGCTGTGCAGCGGCGAGGTGATCGCCACGCCGCCGGCGAGCGCCAGGTCACAGTCGCCGTCGCGGAGCGCGCGCACCGCCTGGGCCACGGCCACCAGCGAGGTGCTGCAGGCGGTGTGGATGCTCAGGGCCGGGCCCCGCAGGTCGAACTCGAAGGCAAGCCGCGTGGCGACGTAGTCCTTCTCGTTGGCCGTCATGACCTGGAACTCGCCGACCTGCTCGATGAGTTCCGGATGCCCGATCACGTTCCGGGTGAAGTAGGTGTTGTTCCCCATGCCGGCATAGACGCCGATGAGGCCGGGGAACCGGGCCGGATCACATCCGGCGTCCTCCAGGGCCGCCCAGGCGGTTTCCAGGAACACGCGCTGCTGCGGATCCATCAGCGCCGCCAGACGCGGACTCACCCCGAAGAAGGCGGCGTCGAACCGGTCGGCGTCGGCGATCACGCCGCGGGCGGGGATGTAGTCCGGATGCCGACGCAGTTCCTCGGGAATCGAAGGGTCCAGCCCCTCCGTCGCCCAGCGGGTGACGCTGTTCCGGCCGGCGAGCAGGTTCTGCCAGAGCTCCTCCACCGAACCGGCGCCCGGGAAGCGACCGCTCATGCCGATGATGGCGATCTCGGGACGTCGGGACGGGTTCACCCGCGCCCGGCGGTCCCGGGCCATCTCCGCAGGCGGCACGGTGTCCACCGTCCGCTCCAGGAACGCCGCACAGGCCCGGATGGTGGGATGCTCGTAGTGCTTCACGATGGGCAGCCGGAGCCCCCGCTCCTCCAGGTGCGCGATGCACTGGATGCTCACCAGGGAGTTGCCTCCGAGATCGAAGAAATTGTCGTCCACGCCCACGCGGTCGAGTCCGAGGCGGTCCGCCCACACCTCGGCCAGGGTGCGCTGCACCGCGGTCTGCGGGGCGGCGTAGGGCACGTCGAGGTCCGGACGCCGCATCTCCGGCGCGGGCAGCGCCGAGCGGTCGGTCTTCCCGCTCGGGGTGCGCGGCAACTGATCCAGGAACACGAAAACCGACGGCGCCATGTAGTCGGGCAGCAGTGCGCCCAGATGACGTCGCAGATCGTTCGGGCCGGCGGTGCGGCCGGGGCGCAGCACGACGTATCCGGCCAGGCGACGCACGCCCGGCATGTCCTCGCGGACGGACGCCACGGCATGGGCGATGGCGGGATGCTTCTCCAGGGCCGCCTCGATTTCGCCCAGCTCGATGCGGTAGCCGCGCACCTTCACCTGGGTGTCGGCCCGGCCGCGGCATTCGAGGGCGCCGTCGGGGAGCACGACTGCCCGGTCACCGGTGCGGTAGAGGCGTTCGCCGGGGGCGAAAGGATCCGGAACAAACCGCTCTGCGGTCAGCTCGGGACGGTTCAGATAGCCGTCCGCCAGGCAGGCGCCACCCAGGTACAGCTCGCCTTCGGTGCCGGCAGGCACCGCCTGCCGCGCCTCGTCGAGCACCCGCACGGTCACGCCATCAATCGGGCGTCCGATGGGCGGTAGCGCCGGCCAGGACGCCGGATCGCCCGCCAGCTCGTGCTCGGTGACCACATGGCCCTCGGTAGGCCCGTACTGGTTGCAGAAGCGGCATCCCGGAAGCTGGGCAAACAGCGCCGCAATGGCCGGCGTGATGCGCAGCGCCTCGCCGCTGGTGAACACCTCCCGGAGGGATCCGGGCGCCTCGCCCGTGCGCTGCACCGCCTCGGCCAGGTACTGCAGGGCGACGAACGGGACGATGAGCCGGGCCACCTGCTGATCGCGGATGCGGTGCAGCAGCCGCGTGGAGTTCAGGCGGTCCTCGTCGGAGATCAGCACCAGAACTCCCCGGGCCGCCAGCGTGGCGAAGATCTCCTGGAAGCTGACGTCGAAGCTGATGGGCGCGAACTGCAGGGTGCGGTCCCCGGGACCGGTCACCGAGGTGCGCATCTGCCAGCCAATCAGGTTCAACAGGGCACGGTGGGGCATGGCGACGCCCTTGGGACGCCCGGTGCTGCCGCTGGTGAAGAGGACGTAGGCCAGGTCGGACGGGGACGCCGGACAAGGCCCGGCGGGCGGGTGTCCGGCCTGGGCGCCCAGCCGGTCCAGGTACACCAGACGTTCCGCGGCCACGCCCAGCCGTTCAGCATGGGCCGGGGTGGTGAGGATGCACTGCGGACGGCTGTCCTCGATCATGGCCGCGAGCCGTTCGGCGGGGTAGGTGGGATCCAGCGGCACATACGCCGCGCCGGCCTTGAGAATTCCCAGCACCGACAGGATCAGGTCGGGAGACCGGTCCAGGCACACCCCGATCGTGGCTCCGGGGCGGACGCCTGCCGCCTGCAGGGCGGCCGCCACGCGGTCGTAGCCGGCCCGGAGTTCTCCATAGGTCAGGCGGGCCTGGTCATGCTCCAGCGCCGGATCCCCGGCGTGGGCCTCCAGACCCTGCTCCAACAACTCGATCAGATTCTGCGGACCCGTGACGTCAGTATTCATTCCAAGGCAGCCCGAACACGCTTCGCCGCCGTTGATGGCACAGCACGGCCCGGTCTGGCAACGTGCGTCCGGCACACGCCCGGCGCAACCGCCACCCTTCGGCCGGTTAGGGACGGGCTCCAGCACGTCCGTGACTTCGTTCGCAGCGGGTGTGGAGTGGCTGAGGGGAACGCGGGAAGAGTCAACGCCCGGCGCTTCCGCCTGTTCGCCTACTCGATCGCAGCACGCATCGCCGCGAACAGATCGTGCCCCGCGGTGCTGTCCACGGGCGCCGCGCCGGCTGAGGCAGCGTCCTCAATACACTCGGGCGGGAGCTCCTTGAGGAAGGGCGACGGATGGCAGGGCAGCAACTGTCCGTAGCGGCGGCGTCCGGAGCAGTGGGAAATCTTCAGGGACTCCTGCGCGCGGGTGATGGCGACGTAGAACAGGCGCCGCTCCTCATCGAGGGTTCCTTCCACCTTGGATCGTGAGTGCGGCAGCAGTCCGTCCTCCACACCGACGATGTGGACGTGCGGATATTCCAGCCCCTTCGCCGCGTGCATGGTGATGAGGGTGACGGCGTCGCCCGCCTCGGCGTCCTCCGTGCGCTCCTGGTCCAGCGCCAGACGCTCCAGGAACTCGTCCAGGCGCTCCTGCGGACGCCGCGACAGGCGGTGGGATCGCGGGGCGGCGGCCGGCGGCGGTGACGGTGCCGATGCGGGGGCCGCCGCGACCGTCAAGGGCGGCGGATCGGCGGGCAGGACCAGCGGGGTCACCTTCTGGCCTTCTGGATCGTCGAGATCCTGGAGAAGTTCGCTGAGGTTCTTCCACCGGGCCTCGGCCGCCTCGGCCGTCTTCTCGGTGCGGCGCAGTTCCGCGAAGTACCCCACGGCCTCCAGCCAGCCGTCCGCCCAACGCTCCAGCGACATCGGTTCGCCGGCCTCCAGCGGCGCCCGCGTCTCCTCGACCCATTGGTGAAAACGCCGCAGCGCCTCCGCGGTGCGCGGGGCAAACGAGGCCTGCACATCCGTGTGCCGGAGGGCGGTATACACGCTGCACTGACGCTCCTGGCTCGCCGCGAGCAGCCGCTCCATGGTCACGTCGCTCAGCCCCCGGGCCGGGGTGTTGGCGATGCGCAGCAGGGCGACGTCATCGTGCGGATTTTGAAAGGTGCGCAGATAGGCGAGGAAGTCCCGGATCTCCCGCCGGTCGAAGAAGCTCTGTCCGCCGATGAGGTGATAACGCACCCGCGCCTGCCGCAGTGCGGTCTCCAGCGGACGTGCCTGCAGGTTGGTGCGGAACAGCACCGCCTGATGGGTCCATCCGATGCCGCGTCCCAGCCGGTCGTACTCGATGTTCTCCACCACGGTCTTGGCCTCCTCCTCATCCGAGCTGAAGCACTGCAGCAGCACCTTCTCGCCCTCGCCCTTGGACGACCAGAGCTGCTTGCCCCGGCGCCGCGGATTGTGGCGGATCACCCCGTTGGCGGCGCGCAGGATGAGGTTCGTGGAGCGGTAGTTCTGCTCCAGGGTGACCACCTTCACCTCCGGGAAGTGCTTTTCCAGGTCGAGCAGGTTGGCGATCTCGGCGCCGCGCCAGCCGTAGATGGACTGGTCGTCGTCACCCACCACGCACAGGTTGCGCGATTCCCGGGTCAGGGCATGCACCACCTCGAACTGCGAGGCATTGGTGTCCTGATACTCGTCCACCATCACGAAGCGGAACCGCTCGCGGCAGGCGGCCAGGGCGTCCGGATGCTCCCGGAACAGCCGCAGGACCAGCAGGATCAGGTCGTCGAAGTCCACGGCATTGCAGGCGCGCAGGGCGGATTCGTAGCGTCCGGCCACATGCTCCGCGAGCGCCCGCACGTTGGGCTCGGCAAAGGCGGCCGCCGCACGGGAGCCGCCATTGCGGAAGCGGCTGATCAGCGACAGCACCGCCCCGGGATCGGTCTTGGTCTCGCCGTCGCGGATGCCCGCCAGGATCTTCTTGATGGCCGCAATCTGGTCGCCCTGGTCGTAGATCACGAAGTTGCGGCGGTACCCGAGGCGCTCGATGTGCTGCCGCAGGATGCGCACGCACAGGGAGTGGAAGGTGCAGATGGTGGGGCGCGCCGGCTTGGAGCCGTCCTCGCCCCGGGTGCGCGGCAGCATCTCATTGACCCGCTCCAGCATCTCCTTCGCCGCCTTGTTGGTGAAGGTGACGGCCAGGATCTGGTCCGGGGGGATGCCCCGGGACACCATGTGGCTGATCCGGCAGGTGATCACCCGGGTCTTGCCGGTTCCCGCGCCGGCGAGGATCAGCACCGGGCCGCGATGGGTGGCGGCCGCCTGACGCTGCTGCGGATTGAGGGAGTCCAGAGTCACCGGGCCGCGGACAGTGGGCGTCCGCCACCGCAGGTCAAGACCGCGTCCGCCACCTCCTGCGCCCCCCGGGTAGGGCCGGGCTTCGGCACGGCCCAAACTTCTGCCGCCTGCCCTTTGGACTGAACACTTGAAACTGAACACTTCACACTCAAGATCCCCCTCAATGACCTCCTCCAGCAGCCAAGTCGCTCTCGTCGCCGTCCTCGTCGCCGGAGCCACCGCCGTCCAGGCCGCCGATCCGACCCTGCACACCTTCCGACGGCAGCAGTTGAACGACCAGTTTTGGTGCGAGGGCGCCAGCGTGGCCGACTTCAACAAGGACGGCGCCAACGACATCGTCTCCGGGCCCTGGTGGTATGCCGGCCCCGGCTTCACCAACCGCCACGAGATCTATCCGCCCAAGGCCAGCTTCCCGCTGGCCCTCGGGCCCTTCACCACGGTGACCGTGCCCGGATTCGAGGGCGCCCTGGGATCCAAGAACACCTATTCCGACAACTTCTTCGCCTTCCCAAGGGACTTCAATCGCGACGGCTGGATGGACGTGCTCATCGTGGGATTCCCCGGCAAGGAAACCGCATGGTTCGAGAATCCGGGCGCCCAGGACCGCCACTGGACCCGTCACGTGGTCTTCGGACAGACCGACAACGAGTCGCCCACCTTTGCCGACCTCACCGGCGACGGTCAGCCCGAGTTGGTGTGCATCACCAAGGGCGCCTACGGCTATGCCGCCATGGATCCCGCGGATCCCGCCACGCCCTGGGTGTGGCATGCCATTTCGCCCGGGAAGGACTACGGCAACTTCACCCACGGCATGGGCCTGGGAGACGTCAACGGGGACGGACGCCTCGATCTGCTGGAGAAGGACGGCTGGTGGGAGCAGCCGGCATCGCTGGCCGGGGATCCCGAATGGGCCTTTCACCCCGGCCCCTTCGGTCTGGGCGGCTCCCAGATGCACGCCTACGACGTGAACGGCGACGGGCTCAACGACATCATCACCGCCCTGACCGCGCATGCCTACGGGCTCGCCTGGTTCGAGCAGTACCGCGAGGGCGGCCAGATCCGGTTTCGGGAGCACATCCTCATGAACAAGGAGCCGTCGGAGAACCGCTACGGCATCAAGTTCTCCGAGCTGCATGCCGTGGAGCTGGTGGACATGGATGGTGACGGCCTGAAGGACATCGTCACCGGCAAGCGCTTCTGGTCCCACGGCCGCATGGGCGATCCCGACCGCAACCAGGCCGCGGTCAACTACTGGTTCCGCCTGGTGCGGGGACCGGGCGGCGCCGTGGACTTCGTCCCGTACCCCATTGACGATCAATCCGGCGTGGGCACCCAGTTGGTGGTGTCCGATGTGGACGCCAACGGCCACCCCGACCTCGTGGTCGGCAACAAGCGAGGCACCTTCGTC
>JAFLEG010000213.1:2545-7254 GCA_017302195.1 Verrucomicrobiota bacterium | reverse complement strand
CCTGCCGGCGCAGACCGAGGTCTGGCTGCCGGTCGCCCGGGACGCGGCCTTCTGGCAGGACGACGTGAACCGCCAGTTCATCGTGTTGGGCCGCCTGAAATCCGGCGTGACCGTGCCCCAGGCGCAGGCCGAACTTGACGTGATGGCCCGGCAGGCCGCCGCCGAACGTCCGGCAACCCATGCGGGCTGGATCACGCACCTGCGGCCCCTCGCCCTGCAGGTCACCGGCCCGACGCGGCCAGTGCTCTTCGTGCTCCTGGGCGCGGTGGCGCTGGTGCTGCTCATTGCCTGCGTCAACATCGCCAGCCTCCTGCTGTGCCGCGCTGCCGCGCGCCGGAAGGAGATGGCGATCCGCGCCGCCATCGGTGCCGGACGGATGCGGGTGTTTCGTCAACTGCTGACCGAAAGCGTGCTTCTGGCCCTGCTGGGTGGCGCTGTGGGGGTGGTCCTCGGAATCGGCAGCCTGAAACTCCTCCTGGCCCTGAGTCCTCCCGGCATTCCCCGACTGCAGGAAGCGGCGTTCGGCGGTCCGGTGCTGGCCTTCGCGCTGATGATCACGCTGGCCACCGGCGTCCTGTTCGGACTGGTGCCCGCGCTGCATATCTCGAAGGTCCATCTGAGCGGGGCGCTGAACGCGGCCGGCCGGGGCAATTCGGAGGGCGGACGCTGGCGGAGCCAGGTCAGCCTGGTGACCGGACAGGTGGCCATCGCCCTGGCCCTGCTCTTCGGCGCGGCGCTCGTGATCCAGAGCTTCCAGCGGATGCTGGCCCTCGACCCGGGGTTCTCAAAGTCGGACCTCAGCGCGTTGGACCTGACCTTTCGCGGCGCGACGTATGAGAAGGGCGAGGCCCGGATCGGGGTGTTCCGCCAGATTCAGGAACGTCTGGGCGCTCTGCCCGGAGTGGCCCGCGTCGCGATGATCTCTCATCTGCCCCTCGGCGGCAGCGAGCACGTGGGCTATTTTGCCATCGAGGGCCGGCCCCCGGCGCAGCCGGGGCAGGAGCCGCTGGGACAGCAACGGGTGGTGACGGCCGGGTACTTCGACACGATGGGGGTGACCCTGGTGCGCGGGCGCGACTTCGAGGCCGCCGACACCCCGGGAAAGCCGCTGGTGGCCATTATCAACGAGACGCTCGCCCACCAGTTCTTTCCCGGAACGGACCCGATCGGAAAACGGATCCGGTTGAAGGGGTTTGGCGAGGACGATTGGTGCCGGATTGTCGGGGTCGTCCGGGACGTGCGGGCCAGCGCGCTGGATCTCAAACCGACGCCGGGGTTCTTCCTGCCGTACTCGCAGCTTCCCACGTACTGGGAGGAAATGACGGTCGTGGTGCGGGGCGATGGCGCCGGACGGCCGATGCCTTCCGAAAGCGACCTGCGCCGCGAGATGCAGGCGATCGCCGCCAACTTGCCAGTGGCCAACTACCGAACCATGGAGTCCCTCGTCTCCCATGCGGTGGCGCGGCCACGGTTTGGCTCCCTGCTCCTGGGGCTGTTCGCGGCGACCGCCCTGATGCTGACCATGGTCGGCCTGTACGGCGTCGTGGCCTATACGGTCAGCCGGCGCATCCGCGAACTGGGCATCCGCATGGTTCTGGGCGCGCAGCGTGGGGATGTCCTGCGCCTGGTGGTGTCGCAGGGCATGCAGCCGGTGCTGGTGGGCCTTGGGCTGGGTCTGGCGGCGGCCCTGGGTCTCAGCCGCTTTCTGGCGTCGCTGCTATTCGAGATCCATCCGTACGATCCGGTCACGCTCATCGCCTCGACCCTGATCCTGGTGGGCGTCGCCCTGCTGGCCTGCTGGCTGCCCGCGCGGCGCGCGGCATGCGTGGACCCGATGGTGGCGTTGCGAGCGGAGTAAACTCCTGAGTTTTCAGTGTTCAGTTTCAAGTTTTCAGGAGCTCAAGCCAAAGACCATGCGCGATCCTCACTTCAAGACGGAGCGACGACGCTTCCCCGCTGAACACTGAACACTTGAAACTGAAAGCGTCCCCATGAACGACCTCCGATTCGCCTTCCGCCAACTGCTCAAGAACCCCGGCTTCACCGCCGTGGCCGTGCTCACCCTCGCCCTCGGCATCGGGGCGAACACGGCCATCTTCAGTGTCGTCAACGCCGTGCTGCTCCGGCCCCTGCCCTATCCCGAACCCGACCAACTGGTGCAGCTGCGCCTGGACCGGTCGGGCAGCTCCAGCACGGTCGTGGGCAGCACCCCGTTCGCCGTCGTCAAGGCCCAGAGCCGGTCGCTCGCGGGCATCGCCGCCTATCTGGGTGGGGACAGGACCCTCACCGGATCCGGGGCGGCGGCACGGGTCGTGACCGGTTCGGTGACGGCGGATTTCTTTCCCCTGCTGGGCGTCCAGCCGGCCCTGGGACGCCACTTCACCCGGGAGGAGGACACGCCCAACGGCCCGAAGTCGGTCCTCCTCAGTCACGGCCTCTGGCAGAGCCGGTTTGGCGGCGACCCCGGCGTGCTGGGCCGGACCCTCGTCCTGGACGGACAGAGCCACACCGTCGTGGGCATTCTTCCTGAGCGCTTTCAATATCCCGAGCGCTTTGAGCTCTGGACGCCGCTGGCGCTCCGCGAAACGGCCACCGAGACCCTGCCCTCGGCCCAGAGTGCCAACGAGGGAATGGGCCTGATGATGCTGAAGGCCATCGGCCGGTTGAAACCCGGGGTGACGCTTCCGCAGGCGCAGGCCGAGCTGCAGATCATTGCCCAGCGCCGGCAACCCGGAACGCCGACCCCGGCAACCCGCGGCGAAGGGGGTGAAGGGGAGGGCGAGGGCGACGGTGGCGGCGGCGGGATTCTGACGTGGGTCGGCCTGCATGAACAGGTGGTCGGCGATGTCAAAGGACCGCTGCTGGTGCTCCTGGGTGCGGTCGCATTTGTCCTGCTCATCGCCTGCGCCAACGTCGCCAACCTCCTGCTCGCGCGCGCCGCCGCGCGGCAACGGGAGATGGCCGTCCGCGCCGCGCTCGGCGCCGGACGGCTGCGGGTTGCCCGCCAGTTGCTCACGGAAAGCGTGCTGCTCGCGGTGGCGGGAGGGGCCCTGGGACTGCTGGTGGCGTTCCTGGGCGTGCGGGCGCTGGTGTCCTGGAGCGGCGCCAGCCTGCCGGCAATGCACGGACTGGGCGTGGATGCCTGGGCGCTCGGGTTCACGTTCGGGGTATCGGTGATCACCGGGCTGGCGTTTGGACTGGCCCCGGCCATCCAGGCCGGCCGCGCCAATGTCAACGCCGCCCTCAAGGAGGAGGGCCGCGGCGACACCGGCGGGCATCGCAACCGGCTCCGGCACGCGCTGGTGGTGTCCGAGGTGGCGCTCGCGCTGGTGCTGCTGATTGGCGCGGGGTTGCTGATCCAGAGCGTCTCGCGGCTGACCGGGGTGAATCCCGGCTTCCGGACCGGGGACGTGCTGACCTTCCAGGTCACCCTGGCGGAGGGGAGGTCCGCAGCGCAGAAGGTCCGCTTCATGGAACAGGTCGTGGAGCGGCTGCAGACGCTGCCCGGGGTGCAGGCCGCCGCCGCCACGGACACCCTGCCGCTGACCGAGATGTCACGCGTCGGCGTGGCGGACGTCGAGGGCCGGCCGCCGATCGACTTCGCCAATGCCCGGCGCAGCGATGTGATTCCGCTGTCCAGGCCGACCGTCACCGCCGACTACTTCAACGCGATGGGCATTCCGGTGAAGAGCGGACGGACCTTCACGGCGCAGGAGGCGCGATCCCCGGCGGGATCCGTCGTCGTCAACGAGATGTTTGAGAAGCAGTACTTCCCCGGCCAGAGCGCGGTCGGCAGGAGAATCCGCCTGCATCCCACCCAGGACCGGGAGCGCTGGCAGACCGTGGTGGGGGTGGTCCGCGATGTGCGGCAGGGCGGGTTGGCGGGAGACATCATGCCGGAGGTGTACAGCCCCGATCTCGAGGACGCGGGCGGGAATCTGAGCTTCGCCCTCCGCGTCACCGGTGATCCGGCCGGCCTGGCCACCGCCGTGCGGGATGCGGTGGCGGCGGTGGACCCGAATCAGCCGCTCCACAGCCTGATGACCATGGAGCAGCGGCTGGCCGGCACCACGACCTCGCCGCGGGTGAACATGGCCCTGCTCGGCAGTTTCGCCGCGGTCGCCCTGGTCCTCGCCGTGGTGGGCATCTACGGCGTGATGTCGCATGCGGTGACCCAGCGCCGGCGCGAGATCGGCGTGCGCATGGCGCTGGGCGCGGAACCGCGCACGGTGCTGGGACTCGTGATCGGCGGCGGTCTGCGGCTGACGCTGCTGGGCGTTGCGGGCGGGCTCGCCGGGGCGTTCGCCCTGACGCGCTATCTGTCGAGCCAGCTCTATTCGGTGAAGGCCACCGATCCGATGACCTTCCTGGGCGTCGCCGTGGCGCTGACGGCGGTGGCCCTGATCGCCTGCTGGATTCCCGCCCGCCGCGCCAGTCGCGTGGACCCGATGGTGGCGCTGCGAGCGGAGTAAACTCCTGAGTTTTCAGTGTTCAGTTTCAAGTTTTCAGGAGCTCAAGCCAAAGACCATGCGCGATCCTCACTTCAAGACGGAGCGACGCCGCTTCCCCGCTGAACACTGAACACTTGAAACTGGAAACTTCCCCATGAACGACCTCCGCCTCGCCCTGCGCCAGTTGCTGAAGAACCCCGGTTTCAGCGTTGCGGCCGTTCTTGTCCTGGCGCTCGGCATCGGACTGAACACCGCGAT
>JAFLEG010000213.1:0-2535 GCA_017302195.1 Verrucomicrobiota bacterium | reverse complement strand
CTGTACACGCTCGCCCTCCAGCCACGGCCGTTTCCAGAACCCGAACGGCTTGTCCAGATCTACTCCCAGAACCGGAAGGAACCGGGCCGCTTCCGCGCATTCTCCCATCCCGCCTACCGTGAGCTGCGCAACCGTCGCGATCTGTTCACCGGCGTCCTGGCGCAGGCCCTCGCCTTCGTCGCCGTCGGCGAGGGTGCGGAGGCGCGCCGCGCCTTCGCCGCCACGGTCAGCGCCGACTACTTCGATGTCCTCGGCGTGCCGCTCCTCCGGGGGCGCGGATTCACCGCCGGGGAGGAAACGCCGGGCGCCGACCTGCCCGTGGTGATCGTGAGCCACTTCTACTGGCGCAACGCCGGATCCGATCCCGGCCTGATCGGATCCACGGTGCGCATCAACGGACGCCTCTTCACCGTCGTCGGGATCACGCCGGAGGGATTCACCGGGACCAACGCGTCGGTGGGTCCCGAATTTTATTTCCCGCTCGGGGTGCGGAGCGGGCTCGGCGATGAGGGCCACCCGCTCCAACGCGCCGACGGCTTCGCCCTCAACGTTGTCGCCCGGCTGCAACCGGGCATTGCCGTCGAGGCCGCCCAGTCCGCGCTGGCCGGCACCGCCGCCGGGCTGGAGCAACTCTACCCGGTCGAGCAGAAGGACCAGACCTTCCTCGTTGGCCCGCTGCCGCGTTTCGTCGCCGGCTCGGAGCCGAAGGATGCCGGCCTCATGCCGGCCGTTCTCGGCACCGTGCTCATGGGCCTGACTGGCTCCGTGCTGCTCCTCGTCGCGCTCAACCTGGCCGGGCTCCTCCTCGTCCGCGGCCACGCACGGCGCAAGGAGTTCGCCATCCGCCTCGCGGTCGGCGGCACCCGGGCCCGCCTGCTTCGCCAACTCCTCACGGAGGGCCTTGTGCTCGCGCTCCTCGGCGGCGGGCTGGGCTCCCTCTGCGCGGCCTGGTTCACCCAACTCCTTGTCGCCGCGGTCTCCCACCGCCTTTCGGTGGCGATTCCCTTCACGGCGCCGGCGCCGGCGGTGCTCGTCGTCGCCACACTGGTCTTCTCCACGATGGCCACGCTGCTCTTCGCCCTCGGTCCGGCGCTCACCCTCCTGCGCCGCGATCTCATCCCCGACCTCCAGCAGAATGCCGGTGGCGAGGCCGAACGGCGGCGGCGCTGGCTGCCGCGTCATCCGCTGGTCGTCGCGCAGATCGCCCTGTCGCTCAGCCTGGTCATCGGCGCGGGACTCGCCGCACGGTGGGTGGGCCGGCTCCTGGGTGCCGACCCCGGCATGGATGCCGGCCGCACGGTCATCGTCGAGTTCGACGCCAGCCTGGGCGGACGGGATCCGGCCCAGACCCTCGAGATCTTCCGCATCGTCGGAGAGCGTCTCGCCACGGTGCCCGGGGTGGACTCCGCCAGCATCGCCGCCTCGACACTCTACAGCTTCAACTGGAATGACCGGTCGGTGCGGCGCGCCGGCACGCGTCCGGCGCCGGATGCCCGTCCGTCCACGGCGGCGGAGGGTCTCGCCTTCCTCACCCCGTTCAACGCCATCGGCGCGGATTACTTTGCCGCCGTCGGGCGGCCGCTGCTCCGAGGCCGTGCCTTCACCCGCTTCGAAACCGATCATCAGGGCGCCCCCCGGGTCGCCATCATTGACGAAACGCTCGCCGCCCGGCTCTGGCCCGGCGAGGAGGCGCTGGGCCGGCGCCTGGAATGGGCTGGCGGCGAGGGGGCCACCGCCGCGGGTTCCTCCGGCGCCGGAACCATAGAGGTGGTCGGCATCGCGAGCCCCATGCGTCACGAGTCCCCGGAAGGGACACCCCCCGGCGCGATCTACGTTCCCTTCGCCCAGGAGTTCCAGGCCAAGGTCCACTTCATCCTCCGGTCGGTGAACGGCGGCGACACCGCGCTGACCGGGTTGCGCGAGCCGGTGCGGCGCCTGCTCCGGGCGGCGGCCCCCGACGTGCCCCTGATTCAGGTGCGTACCTTCGACGAGCACCAGGACACCGCGCTTGTCCCGTGGCTGTTCCGGCGCATCGCGACCGTCCTGGCGACGTTCGGCGCGATCGCCGTGCTCATCGCGATCATCGGCCTTTACGGCGCCAAGGCCTACAGCGTTTCCCGGCGCACGCGCGAAATCGGCATCCGCCTCGCGCTCGGCGCCGAACCCGCGTGCCTGCGCCGCCAGATCCTGCGCGAAGGACTGGTGCTGAGCGGGGTCGGAATCGCCCTCGGCCTGCTGCTCAGTACGGCGATCGTCCGCCTGCTCGGCAGCGCGATCGCGGATTTCGAAGGCTTCGATCCGGTGGTATTTGGTGCCGCAGCCCTGGCGCTGTTCCTCACCGCACTCGCCGCCTCCTGGTTCCCGGCCCGCCGCGCGGCCCGGGTGGACCCGATGGCGGCGCTGCGGACGGAGTGACAGGACGGGGATCGGTGACGAGAGGCACGGGAGTCCTCGGGTTCACGACGAGCAGGCCCGCCGACCCGCAGGAGGCTGCGCCCCACGCACGGAAGCACCGGGAGCCAAGTCCCGTTCTCC
>JAFLEG010000212.1 GCA_017302195.1 Verrucomicrobiota bacterium | reverse complement strand
AACACCGGGTTGGCGCTCCAATGAAGGGCAACGGTCACTTCGCGGGGGTGGCGATCGTGGATTCCGGACAGGCCGTGCCGCCGGAGGTCCCGGTGCAGTTGCCGGGCCCGCCGGGTGGCTTCCTCCGCATGGGAGGCACCCAGCGGAAAGTACTCGGGGCGCCCCCCGGAGGGCAGGCAGACCGACCATTGCGCCGGATCCACCGCGGGCGGCAGATGAGGACGGCGCACCAGGCGGACCCGTCCGGCGACCGGCTCCGGCGTGTTCCCCCGTTGCTGGACCCGCAGGTGCTGCACCAGGCGCGCCGCCTCGGCCGCCGCGGCGGCACGGTCGCCGGAACGCAGGGCATGGGTGGCGCGGCGTCCGCCGATCTGGACCTTGATGCGCCAGCCGCGCACGTAGTGACGGCTGCCCTTCCGCGTGTAGAAGTTGCGGAAGAGGCGGATCTTCCCGAGGTCGGCCTCCCCCGGGTTCCGGTCGGCAGCGGATGAGGGCTTGGACACTGCTTGGACACTCTGAGGCGGCCGCCCTGCGACGCCAAGGGGGAATGCGGAGATGCGCTGGGCATGGGGCGGGTCGCGGCCCGTCTGCGTTGCGCGTGAGGATGGGCAATCAGCGATTCCCAGGAATGCATTCGGAATGCGATCTCCGATAGGAGGTGTGCGCTGCATGTTGAGCCTTCCCTCGATCCCTGTCCTTCGTCCACAGGCGCCGCGGAAGAATATGGGGTCGCGGTGGAACACGTCCCCGCGGGTTGGGACGGGCTTCCGCACGTCCGTAACTTCATCCGCTGCGCCTGTGGAGTGGCTGCGCGGAACGTGGGGAGCGCTGCGCGTTGGGGCTTCCCGCGCTGCGCGTCATTCGTCCACGGGCGCGGCGGAATAAAATGGGGCCGCGGTGGAACACGGCCCCACCAAGGAGGGAGGGCACGTCACAGGCGCGTCACGATCTCCGGCATCCCGCCCCCTGAATTGGGTGCTGGTCGTCCGCCCCGACGTGCGTAGCGTCAGGGTGTGATTGGGAATGGGAAGCGCCAGGCCGGGCGGTCCGCTCCCCGGCGCATCCGCCGGCGCCACCCCTCCGTGGGCGCGTTTACCCTCATCGAGCTGCTGGTGGTGATTGCCATCATTGCCGTTCTTGCCTCGCTGCTGCTGCCCACGCTGAGCAAGGCCAAGGGTCGCGCCCTGGGGATCGGCTGCCTCAACAACCAGCGTCAGCTCTCGATCGCCACGCACATGTACTCCGGGGACCACCTGGAGGGCCTGCCACCGATCCAGGCCCGCATCCCGGGAGGAGAAACCTGCTGGCGGCCCTTTCTCTTTGCCTACGCGGGGAAGACCCCGGCGGTGTTTGATTGTCCTGCGGAGCGGGTGGAAAGCTATGCCTCCGGGCGCCCTTCGGGCATGAAGACCGGGAAGGGGAACAAGACGCTGCTCGGCACCTTTGCCGATGCCGAGCTCGACATTCCCAGCGGCATCGGGGCGGTGAACGTCCACTGGACCGCGGGGGGGCCCCGTCCTCCCTTCGGACGTGGCGCCGGCTACGAGAACAATCTGTGCCGCTGGCCGCAGATCGTGTCGCCGTCCCAGTTGATCCTCTTTGGCGACGGGCACAGTGATGTGAACGGCGTGTGGCCGCGCGACCGCTGGTGGATCTGGAAGGAGCTGGGGGACACGCGTGCGGCCGGATTCAACCGCATCGCCCAGGGCGACAAGGGATCGGTTCGGCATGCCGGCAGGTCCAACTACGCCTTCGCCGACGGCAGCGGGCAGTTGCTGAACGCGGGACGCATCCCCTGCAACACCAACGCCTGCTGGTGGTCGGCCGAGGCGGATCCGCACTGAGCCGCCGTCATGACCCCCGCCCGGAACCAGTTCCTGAAAATCGCGGCGGCGGCCGCCCTGTTCGCCGTGGCCGGCGTTCTGGTGTGGCGGTTCCTGCAGGAGGACGGCGGGGTGTCCGAGCGGGCCTTTTTCTACGACCAGAGCGAGCAGAAGCTGTTCGTGGCCGACCGCGGACTGGTGCCACCGATCCAGGGGATCAACGACGCCACCGAAGACGGGGTGCGCGCGGTGGTGGTCTCGACCAATGGCCGCCCCGACGATCGGCGCACCTGGGTGGTGGCCTACCTGGAGACCTGCACGCCCGAATTGAAGCGCCAGTTGATGGCGGCCCGGGCCGCCGGCACCCCCCCCGAGATCGGTCGCACCGCGGCCCAGTCCCTCCGCCTGGTGCGGCGTCCGCAGGATGCCGACTGGGTGGCCCTGACCACGCCGGAGGGGGAGCGCATCGTTTCGGAATGGGTGACCGCCGGGCCGGGCGACTCCCAGCCCGTGGTCTGCACCCCCTGACACTTTCCCCCTCAATCCTCCCAAAAATGAATGCCTCCTCCTGTTCCGTGTTTCGCCGCCTGCGTGGCTTCGCGACGCGATGCCTTCTCCTTCTGCTCGCCGGCCTGACCGTCACGTCCGCAGCCCTTGCCCAGGGGCCGCGGCTCCTCGCCGGGCGGGATGCCTATGCCATCGGCGAGGGCCTCTCCATCGAATTCACCGGCGGCCCGGGCAATCCCAAGGACTGGGTGGGAATCTATCCCCTGGATGTCGTGCCCGGGGCGACTCCGTCCACACTGTGGAACTACGTGGATGGCACCCGCGACGGCGTCGTGGGGCTGACCGAGGGGGTGCTGACGTTTCCGACCGGGCTGAATTTCGCGGGCACCTGGAAGGCGTATCTGCTGGAGAATGACACCTACACCATCCTGGCGGAGACCTCCTTCGAAGTGGTGGAGATCGGCACGCCGCTGGTGTCCACCTCACTGAGAACCTACCGCGCGGGCGAAGACGTCATCGTCACCTTCGCCTCCGCCCCGGGCAATCCCAAGGACTGGGTCGGCATCTACAAGGCCGGCGAGACGCCGGGGAGCGTGAGTTCCACCCGATTTCTCCATCTGGACGGTTCCACCACGGGACAGGTGGCGGTGACGGACGGTTCGCTGACCTTCGGCGGCGGACTGACGGATGTCGGCGACTACGTGGCCTATCTGCTGCGGGATGACAGCTACGACATCCTTTCCTCGACCGCGTTCTCGGTGGCCGCGACTGCGGAGACCACGCCCAGGCTGTTGTCCATCCAACCGGCCAACGGTGCCGTCGGCGTGGCGCCGAAGTTTGTCTTCCAAGCCGCGGTCACCAACGGGACCACTTCGGTGAACACCAACTCGATCTCACTGGCGCTGGATGGCGCCATCCGGTCCCCGGCAATCACGGTGGTGGACGGGTTGGTGACCATCCGATGGACCAACGCCACCGCGGCGGATCCGTTGTCCATGCATCAGTACCGGCTGACCTTCACCGACAACGCCACGCCGGCCCAGGTGTTCGAATTCAACGGAACGTTCACGGTGGCCGACTACCAGAACATCGTGCTTCCCGCCCCCCTCGTCTTCGAGAATTTTGACGGCACCCCCGAAGGCGAAGTGCCTCCAGGCTGGAACCTGAAGAGCTACACCGAGGTCCAGAACCCCGACCTGGATCTCGGGAACCTCGATTCCGCCTCGTTTGCGAACTGGCTGGTGATCAATGTGGACCGTTTCACCGGATCCTTCGTGACCTACAGCAACCCGGACAACCCCGAAGCCTGGGAAACGGACTACCGCCGGGTGCTGTCCCCGAACCCGCTCATTTTCCTCAACGGCGAGAACCTTACCGGGCCACTCGCCTCCGGCCGGATGCTCTTCGGCGACTCCGGCTATCGTAACGGCGCCAGCCAGGTGCTGTGGGTGACGACGCCGGACTTCGATCTCAGCGGAAAGACCGACGTCCATGTGGCGTTCAAGAGCCTGTACGAACAGAACCAGGACAGCATCGGCACCCTGGAGTACTCCGTGGATGGCGGCGCGACCTGGCTGCCGGTGGCCTACCTGCTGAACGCCGGCGACGTGGTGCGCGCGGAGGACGGGTCGGTGGATGCGGAATCCACCCTGAACACCGAGGCGGGGGACATTGCCCGCTACGTGGATGAGAACGGCGTGGAGATCGGCGGTACTTACGGAGCCTTTCTGGGTGTGCCGGTCTCGGCGGCCCTGGCCCCGTTCCTCCAGGGACGCCTGGATGACAATGCCGTGGAGTCAAAGCGGGTGGAGAAATACCGCCTGCCCGCGGCCGACAATGCCCGGACCGTCCGCATCCGGTTCGGCTATGCCGGCACCGACAGTTGGTACTGGGGCGTGGACGACTTCGGGCTCTACTCAATTCCCGGGGTGATCGCGCCACCGACCCTCACCGCCGAGAGCACACCGGAGGGATTGAAGCTCTCCTGGCCGGCGGGTGCCGCGGGGTTCGTGCTCCAGAGCGCGGGATCGCTGGGAGCCACGGAGTGGACACCGGTCGGCGGCGTCACGGGGAATTCCGTCGTGGTCCCGTTCAGTGCCGCCGCCCAGTACTTCCGGCTGTATCAGCCATAAGTCATTGAAAACTGATCCCGCCCAGCTCGTCGTGAAATGCCCGCGCTGCCGCCAGGCCGGCCGATGGCTGGCGGAGCGCTGGGGCCCGTTTTGCAGCGAACGCTGCCGCCTGGTGGATCTCGGCGGTTGGTTCAACGAGGAGCAGCGGATTTCCCGCGAACTGCGGCCCGGCGACTTCGAGGGATTCGACGAGCTGCCGTCCGGTCCTCACCTGGACCGGCCGTGAGCCCGGCCGGTCCGCGCACCCCAGGGCGACGGCAGCGCAGGAGCGCAGGAGCGCGGAGACACGCCCAGGGCCTGACTGGCCGGCAGTCACCAAACAGCGGCTCGGATTCCTGAAGGCAGGCACGGGGCCCTCCCCGGTGCCTTCGCGTCTCCGGGGTGAAGTCCTGCGGCTTCTGCCGTTGCGCTGCCGCCTGGAGGATTGAGTGAAACCGACCGCACTTCGGCGGGGTCGTCTTCGGTGGCGGGTCCCCCTTGGACGGTCGCCACACTCCGGAAAACGACATGAAACACGCCGTCAGCCGCCGTCTTCGAACTGTTGCGGGTTGGGTTCTGGCCCTGGTCGTGGGCGGGATGGCCGGGTACTGGGTCCGGGATTACCGCACCCTGACCGCCAAAGCTTCCGGATCCATGACCGCGTGGGGACTCGACGACTTTGTCCGCCCCCGCTCCTTCTCTCCGGTGGAGGCAAGCCGGGCCGAGCTGGAGGGGTTGGCTCAACTGTACCGCGCCGAGGCGCGCACCCGGCTGCTGAAGGCCGAGGCCGGTGTGCTGCCGGCGATGGCGCGCCGATCCGAGACAATCGCGGACCTGGAGCGCGGATGGGAGGCGTTTCGCGACACCTCCGGCGAGGCGGTGCTGGTTCAGGACCTTCTTCTGCTGCTCAAGAAGTCGGGCGACCACTCGCGCTGGCTTGGGGTGTACCTGGATGTGGCCTATCGCCGTCCGACCGAGGAGCTGATCGGCCTGTTTGCCGATGATGCGCTGGAGATTGCCGGGGCCTCCGGCCGTCTCCCCGAGGTGACCGCGGCACTGCGTCACGTGCTGGAAATTCCGATCGAGTTCCCGGGGAAGCGCCGGCTGGAAGCTCCGGTGGCCACCGTGTCCCACTCCGATTCCCGTGAAGTCGCGCCCCACCTCCTCTGAGCCGTCCACCCCGGGCACGCGGCGCACCCGGCGGCTGCGCCGTCTGATGTCGCTGTGCGCCGCGACCGTCGTCCTCGGATTCCTCGCCGCGCGCTATCGGCTGGTGTGGGTGGTGGGCGACAGCATGCGGCCTGCCTACCGGCCCGGGAATGTGCTGTTGGTGGACCGCTGGGCCTATTCGCGGCAGACACCGCGGCGATGGGACGTGGTGGTGGCCTCGCATCACGGGGACTGGGTGGTGAAGCGGGTGGTGGGACTGCCCGGAGACCGGGTGGGCGTGCGCCACGGCCATGTGCTGCTCAACGGCATCCGGATCCAGGAACCTCAGATCACCGAGCCCGGGATGCTGTCCATAGAATCCGGACAGCTCCTCGGCGATCGGTACGCCATTCTGGGTGACAACCGCGGCATCCCCGAAGACTCGTTTGTCCACGCCGTCGTCCAGCGGCAGCAACTGGTGGGACGCGTGGTCTCGGCGCTTCGGCCGCTGCACGGGATCCGGGGGATGGCCGCCGGGGTTGCGGGCTGGTTTTCCACGCCCTGAAGCGGGTCGGGGATGGGCATTGTCCGAAGGGCTCCGGATTCGTAGTGTTCCGCTGTGCCCCTGAAATCAGTCCTGGTCCTTGGCGCCGGCAGCGCCGGCCTGATGACCGCCCTGACCCTGAAGCGGCGGATCCCCCAGCTCCAGGTGGAGGTGGTCCGGAGTCCGGAACTCGGCATCATCGGCGTGGGGGAGGGCACCACCGTGGGGTTCCCCAGGCACTTCTTCGACTATCTCAAGCTCAAGCCCCGGCAGTTCTTCGCCGAGGCGGAACCCACCTGGAAGCTGGGCATCCGGTTCCTGTGGGGCGCCCGCCGGGAGTTCTTTTACACCTTCTCCTACGAGTTCCAGCAGCGGCATCCGGAGCTGGCCCGCAACAACGGATTCTACTTCGACGAGGCCCAGCCCTGGACCGGCCTGGTGTCGGCCTTCATGGCGCAGGACCGGGCATTCCCGAGGCGTCCGGACGGACAACCCCGCTTCCACAACAACCACGCCTACCACGTGGAGAACCGGAAGCTGGTGGGCTGGCTGGAATCGGTGTGCCGCTCCCTGGGCGTGGGGATTCGTGATGCCACCGTGACGGCGGAGACGGGGCCCGGCGGCATCGCGGCCCTGATCACGGAGTCCGGCGAGCGCCTGGTGGCGGACCTGTTTGTGGATGCGTCGGGCTTCCGCAGCGAGTTGCTGGGCCGGGCGCTGGCGGAGCCGCAGGTGTCCTATGCCGATTCCCTCTTCTGCGATCGCGCCGTCATCGGTGGCTGGCAGCGTACCGAGGAACCGATCCGCCCGTACACGGTGGCCGAAACCTACGACTCCGGCTGGTGCTGGCAGATCGAGCACGAGACCTTCATAAACCGGGGATACGTGTACAGCGCCGCCTTCGTGGAGGATGAGACGGCCCGGAACGAATTCCTCCGGAAAAATCCCCGGGTCTCAACCGAACCCCGGGTGGTGCGCTTCCGCAGCGGACGCCTGGCGCGAAACTGGGTGGGCAACGTGGTGGGGGTCGGCAATGCGGTGGGCTTTGTGGAGCCGCTGGAGGCCACCGCGCTCCAGATCATCTGCGTGGAGGCGGCCACGCTGGCGGATTCGCTGCTGGACAGCCAGTTGGAGCCCACGCCGACGC